>JAKBSX010000365.1 GCA_021844725.1 Actinomycetes bacterium
ACAATTACTGCCCTTTTGTTGGTCGGTTTGCACTGTTTTATCAACAACCATTCTACCAGCTCAGAGGGCACTATTTCTTAATAGTTGGCTCTTTCTATGCGGTTAGGTTCGGTGTTTTGAGGCTAAATGCTCTAGCGCCAATTCGTAATAATGAGCGAAGTAATAGTCCGCAATCTCATCGCTGGTAGTCATCCAAACGTCATTCGTTGAAGCGATTGCAGCAAGAATTTTGTCAAGATATTTCAGGCGGAATGGCTGACCTGTTACAAATGGGTGGACTGCCAGAGACATCACCAGTCCGCTCGCTGAGGCACACTCATACAAAGTTTCGAACTGATCCATTACTATGCGGTAGAAATCGTCGCCACTTAAGCTTTTCCCAACAAAGAGCGGAATGTCGTTTATTTCGATCGAATAGGGAACTGAGATCATTCTGCTACCAGAAACGTTGAGCGGGAATGGTTGGTCATCGCTGCACCAGTCGCAGAGGTAGGTCAAACCTAATTCAGACAGTAACTTAGGTGTGTTGTAGGTCTCGGTCAGCGCTGGGCCTAGCCAACCTTTCGGTGAATGTCCGGTTTCTGTGGTGAGTAGGTTAACGATTTCAGTGAGATACTTGCGTTCCTCGTCTTCGGTGAATCCAGCCTGGAAAATAGAATTGTTCTTGCCATGAGCGAGCCATACCCAGTTTCTCTCGTTGCCAAGTTCAATGATTTGCGGATATCGGAGGCAGACATCTGAGTTGAGCAGTACGCTGCCTCGTACTCCATGAGTTTCCATGACGTCAGCCATCCGCCAGAGTCCAACCCGTGGACCGTAGTCCCTCCAACCAAAATTGAGCGGATCTGGGACCAAACCAGCTGTTCCGGAGAAGATACTCGTCGAGGGCTTGTCCACCTCGTAATGTTCGATATTGAGACCCAGCCAGAAGGCTAGCTTGGTGCCATTGGGCCATTCAATTTTAGGGCGGTCAGTGATAGGCCAGAAATTGTAAAGCGTGTTGTCCATCGTGGGCTCCTTTCGTTGAATGTTTCACTCAACCCATAAAGAATCGAATCAACTTGTTTTTGTACTGCTAGTTCTTTAGCTGGGCTAAGATTTGGTCTACTGCCATCACGTCTGCATATTTGGCTTGTAGGTCAAAAAGAGACTGATCGTGTGCCGCTTTGGAACGATCTCCTACAGCTTCCCGAGCGACCATTGGCCTGAATCCATATTGCAGTGCATCTACGGCTGTCGCTCTTACACATCCACTGGTGGTGCAGCCAGTTATGATGAGTGTATCCACACGAAGGGTAGTGAGCCGTGTCGAGAGATCGGTACCGAAAAATGCTGATGCATATTTCTTGAAGATTACTGCTTCAGTCGGTTTTCGACCAAGTCTTGAGTCTACCTCGACCTCTGGTGTCCCGGACCTAAGTGTCATAAGGCCTTGCATCTTTGAAGCCCATATCCCGGCATCGCTCAGATCTCGGTCTTCGTAGGCGACTGAAGTATAAAAAATGGGGAGATTGCGAGTTCTCGCAGCTTGCAGTATTTTGGATGTCTCCTCGATCACATCTTCGAGGGGAGCTCCTAGGGGCATATCGGGATCGGTGAATGCACCGATGAGATCGATCACGATTACGGCAGGAGACTGACCGAAACCGATTGTCTTACCAAATCCTCGCTGCCGAAACAGTTCCTCGTCAGCAATAACCATGCCTTCTTATCCCCCCTTGGGACACTGAATATGCTCGTAGCAAATACTATCAGTCGAGTATCTTGAAGTAAACTACATTGGTTTCAAAATGGTGGGCCCGGTTGACCTGCCCATGTGATATGGATCCCGATAACTGATCATCAATTTTTCAGGAATTGGTCAAGAGTCTGATCTGCTGTGGATTGTGCGCGAGGGAAAAACAAAGAGACATGTGCTTCTCCCACATTCACATGTAATAAGTTTCAAACCAGGAGAACTAGGAATAGCTACTGTCACGCGCAACATTATCGACACCAAGCACCTCTGCCAGCGATGAATTCATTGTGGGTATCGTCACAGCCAGAAGGGTCAACCTAGAGATGAAAATGAAAATTAAACATAAGTCTCTCGATAGATACCCACAAACTGGCTGAAATTCTCAAGGTTTAGACTCAACCTAAGCCATCCTTTCGGCATATGTTGGTTCAAGTCCATGTGGCCCGAGCCGTGCTCCGTGCTACAGCTTGGTTGTGTAGTAGCGTTGGGGAGGTGCCATCTGGTACAATGAGAGATTTGCCCTCGGGCTCTTTCCTCAACCGGTCTGGACGATTGGACACGCGTGAAATGTAGCGCTGTAAAAGAAAGAAAATAGCCGTTCAATTGGCCTTAACGAGTTCAACGACATAGCCACCAACTGCGACGAGAAATCCGACTGCCATCAGAAAAGATGCACCGTTACTCTGGCCGCCCATGAGGAAGATCACACCCCCGACCCCGGCAACTAGAATGCCTCCAAGGGAGATGAACGCACGGACTATCGCCCACTGGCCATATTCAAGTGCCTCAACTATGGAAAACACCGCTCCGACTACCAGGAGCATACCGAGTATCATATGGACCATCACCAGCGGCCCACTGTACATCATTTCTGCCATGGCGAACCCAGTTGACGGCAGTGTCACATACAGATTGACCCCCATGCCCAGTAAGAACTGTATCGCCAATAGTCCAAGCATTCCGAGTGGCACTGTTTTGATTGTTGACCTACTATTTGGCATCGGCGGCTGGTCACCGTAACGTGTCGTCATCTCTTCACTACCCAGCGTAAATGCTCCTCGGTCCCCAGCAATTCTAGGCGGCGCCAGAGCACCGGATTGTGAGATGATTGGCTAGCGTGACATGCGATAGCAGCCTTCTGCCGTCCGCGGTCTACGTCGATGACGATGTCGATTTCAGATTTGGGGCGTCCCACAAAGTTTGTCCCATACTCGGAGTTGAGCTGTAAGGCGACGCCTTCTGGCAGTGCCCAGGCGAGCACGGGAAGGCCGAACCGCTCGGCTATTAGGACCGCCGCTTGGGTTGCACGGCTATGGTCGGGGTGCCCGGTGATTCCACCTTCGTCAAAGACTAGGAGCAACTCCGCATTTCCGAGCACTTCTTCAACCTGATGTGCCAGTTCCTCTACCGACACTTCGGCGAGGTGCCCGTCGGGATAGGAAAGCAGTTCTGCATCTTCGATACCGAGTATGTCCGCTGCTGCGCTGAGCTCTTCGGCACGCACCTCTGAGAGCGGGCGGCTCGAGTCACCAAGGGTTGAAGCCTCACCGTGGGTGAAGCATAGCGCTCTAACTTTTATTGCCCGCTCTGACAAAATGCCGATTACCGAGCCAAGTCCAAAGGACTCGTCGTCGGGATGTGCACATACAACCAACACTTCTTTGATTGCGGGTAGGACGTAACCAGTAGAGTTCATGGCAGCGGCTTCAGTAGGATGCTTGCAGCGACTGACTGGACCATCAATTTAGTTCGGCAAATTCTGGTAATCACCGGATTACCATCCAAGTGTGGTCGGCATCTTCCTGCCACGACGGGCATGCCATAGGTAGGTCCGCTCAAAGGCACGTTTGGCTAAGAGCCACTGCCATCCTTCTGAAACGGTAGGTTTTCGGTTTCGAGGCGGTCGCACTGGATCCACATTGATGTAGGCACCGCGATTTCCCATATCCAGTATGCAGCGGGCTGACAGCTCAGCATATGGCGCTTCTGTTCCATTTACTCGGGCGACAATGTCGGCCACGGCAATGTGTGCCATCTGCTCGGTCATGTGACCTGTCTTTGGGAAGTTGACTGGAACAGGTGTTTCGCCTTCTGGCGGCAAGGCAACCGCGACTCCAACCGTGTAGACTCCGTCTGCAGAGTGGTGGCGATAGTGAGCATCGACCGGGATAAATCCTTTTGGGTTAGAAAGGCCAGGGCTTTTTGCCACGGCATCGATGCCAGCCAACGGTGGAATTACGATTGAAAGCACAGACTCAATCGGACGCAATTCTTGAACTTCAACTACCGCAGCAGTTATCTTTGTTACCACCGCAGAAGTTTGATATCTGATTTCACGCTCCTCCATTTCACCTTCGAGAAGTTGGCGGATCTTGCCCACTCCGCCCATTCCCATGTGTCCAAGGAATGGTTCGGGAGTGACAAAGGTCATTGGGACCAAGTGACGCAGCTTTCGTCGGCGCAACAGGTGATCGAGTTCAAAGGCCAGTTCGTAGGCGGGTCCTATGCAACTGGCGCCCGGAGCCGCCCCAACGACGATCGGACCTGGCTGTCTAAGCAGCCCCTGGACTGCGCTAGCAAGTTCCTCGGCTTCTCGGGGAGACATGGGTGAGTGGCCAGGCCCATCAAAAGGTCCAAGACCCTCGACTGCCTCGTTCGCGCTGCGATGGCCGGTAGCAATGATGAGGAAGTCGTATCGATGCTCTGCCACTGTTGTCGTCAAGGATTTTTGCTCGGTAT
>JAKBSX010000366.1 GCA_021844725.1 Actinomycetes bacterium
ATCCGAAAACCAATCTATTCATGTACATGATAAGTAATTTCGAATGTTTTGGAATAGTCTGCCTTGTTTTTCGGTTAGTTTTCCCAAAAATTGCAAGATTGCGATCTAAGAGTTCGGAGAGCTGAGGACTGCAATTATTTCCCAGTATCACTGCAGTTGGCATCTTCGAACCACAGTAATTTGCTAATGCGATTGCGTGGATGTCGCCGCCCGAATATCCCTCAATAGTGCCAAGCAAGAAAATGAGTGGGTCAGGATTCTTCGAGTCAATTGGTTTAAAATTATTAGACGAAGACTTGATCTGCAACCTCCACCAAACACGGTCACTCAGAGATTGGAGTGAACTGGATGCTATGCCTGCAATAAGAGCGTACACGGTTCCCTGACCAAAGTCTTCCGCCAATCCAGTCAGCTCAAGCAACGAAAAGCCAAGCGCCATTGAATAAAGCAGGATTCCGAGGAATATCCAATTTCGGCTCGTGAGTAGTTGACTGGCCAGGACTAGTATTATGAGGCTCGCAAGGAATAGTATGAAACTCACTCAGTCGGTTCGTTTCTTGATAAGGACTTCTCTGGATAGCGCAAAAAGCCCCAGAAGGGCTAGTCCACTTATTGACAACCAGAGCCCAAGATTTTCCATTGCGGGCGGGTCTAGTGATATATGAACATCCGAGGATCTGGCATGATCAATTTTCCACACGTTATAATAGTTGCTAATATTGAAGCGATGCAAAGGCTTATTTCCAACGCTTGCATTCCACCAGGGATCAAAATTATAAGCGGCAACTACATAGCCAGGCTTAGGAATGTAGTTGATCACGGCGCCAATCGGTATGGTAGCAGTAGTATGTCCATCCCAGTGAATTAGGTCTCCGGAATTGAATCCCATGCTAAGGGTCATCTGATATAGTGTGGTTCCTTCATTTACTTCCCTTTCTATGGTCGTTGTTCCCGAAGACAGTGGTAATGTCCCAGATACTGTGAAAATTCCAGAAGTGACTTCCGACTTTCTAAATACCACGTTGCTTAAAATCATCGGCTTTCCATTTACTAGTACTGGAAGTCTGAAGTGGTTGCCTGGGAGAAGCCCAGAGTTTTTAGTCGCGTCTATTTGTCCCGTGAAATTAGCTGAGACATGAAACAATGCTCGTTTCTTGAGCACAAGCTGTGATGGAATATTCCTAATCACTGGAGTATGGTAATCGAGTCCTATCGCACCATTGGACGACGCGGGGGTTATTCTAAAGGTGGGTGGACTTATGCAGGTGCAGGAGATATGTGAAATTGCTACAGTCTGAGCACCCGGACCATGTGAAACTATCGATATCCTGATATGTCTTGCTTTTAGAGAGCCGAAATTTGCAACTGCCAGATTATTTGGCCCTACCGGAATCTCCACTTTATTCGTTCCAGTGTCGACCTCAATTACTTTAGGAACTGCATCATATGCATCATGGCGAACGCGTATGGATATGGACCCGATGGTTTCAGATTTGGGAAAGCTTATTTGTAGCCAGGCTCCTTTTCCGTAAGGGCTGTTACTCGCCCATCCGTAGAGGCTTGATTTAGCGTGGTTAATCAGCGCGACCCAAGGACCATAGTGGTTGACAAAGTTTCGCCAAATTGAACTAGAACTGATCTTGTACCCTCCTGGGAAGGAAATGCTTGAGGGGAGCAAGCTCAGATTATAGTTAGCTTTATAAGCCCAAAGTGCGTTATCAATTCCTCCCGTATATTCAATTTGTCCGTAATCAGCGGACGATCCAATCAAAGACCTTTGGTATTCATGTACTTGGTAGATTTTGAGTTTCCCAAATGATTTACTTACTTTGATGCCACTTTGTTTTGACAGGTAGTTCGATATTTCTTCGCCAGAAGGAACGGAATAGTATTTTGAGTTGAAATCGTTTTGTACGACGACATATTTGATGTGGAATAGATTCAGGAGGTTATCTAATGGGAATTGCACTTTTGGGGTGCCTGTTGTGGCTAGGAGATTGAGTAGTTCATTCCCTGATCGAGTTGTAAGAATCAGATTCCCTGGCGAAATATCTGGGGTCGTCATTAAGGCGCTGCCCAAATCACCTTGTGGAAATCCCCACCTATAATCTGAGGCTCCTGACGAAGGAAGGAATAGGACTCTTCCACCGTTCGAGTGAGCGTCCAGCCAATTTGAAGCTTGCGTCCAGTAGGGTGGGATATTGCCAAGTTTGTAACTAGTTGGGAATACTCCTCCTAACACGAAAGGTGCCAAATAAATCACTGTCGTTCCCAGCAGTAGAGCGTTCCATAAAGGTTGCATAGAGTATGAGGCCTTCTGGGTATAGCTTGTAATAGTTCGGTAGCCAAGAACCTTAGGCGCAACCAATGATGCGACCAAGGCAGTTAGAGCAGTCGCTTTGAAAGGTTCCCTTAGAGCTTTAAATGCGAAAACATGATTATAGAGAAATAGATATATTCTGCCAAGTATTGGAGGATTGTCCGGTGGGTAGATGCTCACAGATAATACAATCGCCGTAACAAGTAATACAGCTAGGAGTTTATACGTTGTGTCTTTCCAGTTTTTCCAGAACACTACCAAACAAGCAAGAATTGGGATGAGCCCATATGCTAATACAACTGGGTTGCTCAGATATTTAACTTCGGGATAATATGGTACGCCTTGCCAACCTTGCGAAAGCGCCCATAACCCAGTTTGTTGGAACGCTGCAACATAACTAGAGCTACTTGCTAATTGGGAAAGTGGATCGGACAAAAGGGCGGCATTCGAACCGCCGGACGACAAAACAATCGCTGACGGTAGTAGCCACCACAGCATTCCTATAAATGTGGCAGAAAGGAGCATGGTAAAGTAGGAGAAGCCGGCAGGATATCTGACATGATTCCTGTCGATGATAACTATGGTTAGTACCCCTACCAGATAATATAAATATTCAGTTAGGTTGCCGGCAGGAACCAGAGCACCAATAGTGATTCCGGCCATGAAGGCTCTTAAAAGTGAAGGCCTACGGGAAAGTCTGATGGTGACAAGGGCCACTAAAGGCACGGCTGAATATGGGATGAGTGTTGAAGTCGCGCCTTTGAGATTTAAAAGTACATATGGCGACAATACATATAGTGCTCCAGCTAGGTATGGTGTCCTCTTGGCGGTGTCTTGCCAAAAAGTTTGGAAAAGCATTACCATTCCGATACCAGCGATGCAAAAAAGCATTCCCAGCCAGATTCTTTGTTCCAACATTAGGGATCCACCGAGGAGATTCAGGCCGCTATACAACAGTGCCATCGGCAAGAGCCCCACAGCTCCAAGTCGGCGCTGTCCAAGGTTGTTTGGGAACCATGCGTGGCCAATTTGTTTCAGATACAACACGGGATTGAGATCCAAGGGCAAAACTGTGTCTGGAAGAGGTTGTTTTATGACAATCCAGGCGAGAATGAAGGCTGAGGCTGCGAATAACCCCAGGGGCAGGAGCTGCCTTACTGACTTCCGAAGTGAACCCGTGCTCAACAAAGCTACGAACCTAGAGGTAAAATCTTTTGCCAAAGGTCTTGATTACCTGGGTCACTCGAATTCTCGTAAGAGAAATGACCATTGCAGTCAATTCGCGAAGTTTAAGTGTCACCAGGCCAGCTCCCAAAGGGTTGGCGAGAAATCTAGCTTTTTTAGCCAGGGACGGCTTGAGAACTGTCTGAAGGCTTCTTGCTTGCGTTTACGCAAGAATAAGAATAATAGTACCTTAGGTGCATAGTAAGCTTTCTTGCGGCATGCCGCGAGGTAACCAACTCCCCCCTCATCGTGAATAATTTCGCTATTTGTTGTTGCTGTTCGTCCAACTTTCTTCATGCGCAAACCTAGATCGAAGTCTTCCGGTCCCGTCAAGGTTTCATCGAATCCGCCAACTGATTCAAATTCTTTTCTCACGAAAAATCTCGGGGCTGTCATCGAGCTTCCCTCTCTATAAAATTTATAAGGCTCTAACCTTAGCCCACAATCCTCTTCCAATCGTGACTTCCGGTACGCTTACGCTAGTTGCCCCAGAGCGAATTACGTCGCGTACGTCAAGGGCAAGCATAGCGAAGAGCCAGATGATGCCTTTTACAAAGAGTCCTTTGTTGAAGACGGCGTTTCATACCTCTATGAGCTGGCTGATCGGAGTATCTGCCTGAATTGCTAATCTGAACAAAGTAAACCCGAGGGACACTCACACTCGCTGTGGATCAACTTTCGGGGACCCCGCAATCCCGGCGAGGGTTATCTGTGCGGCGATGGTCTTGTCTTTCTTAGAAGGAACTTCTGATCGAGAGACCGGACAGTCGAACCCTACTAATTTCCGAGGAACCATCAAACTAGAGACGGGCTCTTAGTCAGAATTGAATGCAATGCACCGCTAAAGTGGAGGCCTCTGATACAATTTACTGAGGAGTTGGGTGTTTTGGATTCAGCTGGAGACTTATAAATTTTATAGAGAGGGAAGCTCGA
>JAKBSX010000367.1 GCA_021844725.1 Actinomycetes bacterium
GTCATATCTCTGCTGCATCTAAATATATAGATGCAAACTCATTGTGTCAACTCAATTTGTGAAAATTCTTAAGATTCTGTTTTCTGGTTTGACTATCACAGCCACAGCGGAATCTCCATTAAGCTGGATTACCACGTTTGACATATTGCAGGAAATTGCGCACAAATTGGGCCACAGGTCTGCCGCTTCGAACCAATACGCAATACATGTCTTGAAAAGCAGATACGGGTAGTCCTAATACGTGATACGATAGGACCATGGCTGTAGCGATTGATATCTTAGAGATGGTTCGATGTGGGGAGTTACTGCCTGGGTCACCATTGCCGAACGAGGCAGATCTTTGCGCCCGCTTCACAGCTTCTCGCACGCGCGTGCGAGAAGCTGTGAAGTTCCTCCAAGGAAGGGGCTTCCTAAGAGTGGAGCATGGACGTGGCACTTGGGTGGAGTCTGTGGAACATTGGGATCTAATGGATCCAGAGCTGTGGCAAACCGCACTGTCTACCGGCAATCGAAGCGCTCTAATCCGCGATCTCGTGGAAATCCGCCGCATGTTGGAACTTCGGATTGTGCAGCTAGCGACACATAACCGGACTCCGGAGCAGCTGGTGCAGCTGGAACAGGACATTATTGAAATGCAAGCGAATTTGTCGGAGGATGACCAAGTGGCTTTCAATAAGACTTCGCGCCATTTTCATGACCAGCTTGCAATTGCCTCCGGTAATGTGCTTTTGCTGAAACTGAGTCGATCGCTTCATCAGGCCTTAGAATTAACGAAACAGTCGAGTGGCGGAAGCACTGACGTATTGCGGCTGTCTCTTCTCGGACATGAAGCAATCTTGAAAGCAATGCAAAATGGAGATTCCGAGGAAGCAGCAAAGGCAATGCTACAACATCTTGTCGACTTTGAAAAGACTGTGCGTAAGCCAAGTGATGAAAGGTTGTCAAATGTCATTTGACCAGGTTGTCAGCTTGGGGAAAGTACCCTTGGAGGGATTTGACGACACAATACTCCTTTGAATAGGTTTCAGTTTGCCAAACGGCATAGTTGAAGGACGCTGTCCTATTGGTTTAGGATGCTGAAAAGACCACAAGCCGCAAACTTGACCTGTTTTGATAAGGCTTTTCTGCTCTCACGGAGCTGCGAAACTGTGCTCTTTGATCATTTGGGATCAGGTCCTCTGCGCTCTTTAAAACGTACGCATACAGATGGTATCGTACCCTGCCAGATAATCCACCTGAGTGGCTCGAGCGACCACGTATTAACTAATAACACCAGGGGGTAACACATGCACACTCCATCGATCGGCTCTGTAAGCGAACCACTCAAGTTTATGGATGACATCACGACCGAGGCAGTAATACAACTTCGGGATGAGTCTGGGAGATACCTGTCTACGGCCCAGGTGGTGTCGAGAATTCAGGTGGTGCGAGCCTGTTTCAGGCCCTCGTATTGACCTGTCGTCTCGATAGCGTTATCCAGAACAAGAACCCATTGGGTTCCCAGTCAACAAGAGGGAGAACCTCAAGGGTCCGAGTACCGATGCGAGGCGCAAGGGTGGACTGTCCTGTAGTAGCCCTGAAGCCTGTTAATTCAGGTAGAACAAAAGGGATGGATCGTCTGGATTTACTTAGTGGTCAACCACTTTTGGGTGGGAGGAGCCGGAAAGTGAACCAAAGTTACATGCGGCAAAGCCATTGGTTATTTCAAAAGCTGTTGTATTTGAGGCATATCAGAAGGCGAAGGCCAACGATGGAGAGGTTGGTATAGACGGGGAGTCGATAAATGAGCTCGAGAAGAACTTGAAAAAGAACCTCTACAAACGCTGGAATCGGCTTTTCTCGGGATACTATTTTCCACCGCCTGTACGTGATGTGCATTCTCGCAGGTGGCACATTTCGCGAGAATGCACAAAAGTAATACATTTCCCCCGTACAGCCCACAACTCAATCCTCAGGAAAACGTTTGGGAACAGGGGCGTTCTGCAATCCCCGATAACCGCTTTTTCTGCGAGATTGAACCAGTGACAAAGGAACGAGTCGATTACCTTAATGCAACGACGTATCCCTACTCCTTACTCGATCTCAGAAGCAAGTGAGAAGGTGATCCCTCTCATCTTCACATCAACCACGAAGACCTAGCCACAGCAGGTCCTGGCCCACCACGACCTGGCCGCTATAACCCGCGCACGAGCCAAGCCAGCGTTCTTCAGGATTGTTGGCGGGGACGAGATGCGACAACACTAGCGTCTTAGCTCCAGCTTTCTCCGCGATAGGGCCTACCTCTTCAATGCTGGTGTGGGCTGCCAGCAGATGGTGTATCAACGCCCGATTAGACATCACCGAGGGAGACCCGAAGCATCCTTCCACCCATTTGGGGTCGATGACCTCATGTACCAGTATGTCCGTACCCTCAGCTATGCGCACCAGGTTGTCGCAGCGAGTCGTGTCCCCGGAAAACACCACCGAGGCCTCGTCGGTGTCGAAACGGAACGCGTAAGCAGGAAAGACAGGAGCGTGGTCGACCAGGATTGCCGACACCCGGACACGATCGTCCTCGTATACCTGGAACGGTTCCATGCTTGGTGCGGGAACCAAATTAGGATCAGTAGCGTACTTCACTGGTAAAGCGATATCCCGAACCGTAAACATCGTATCCAGATCAGGCAAAAGGTAATCTCGCGTACGGTCGTTCAGATCAGAGGCAAACGCCTCGTACATACGCTGCGTCATCTCCACTGTCCCCGGCGTGGGACTACCTGGAGCAATCACCCTAGGCTCAACATCCGCACTGCCAAAAATAGGAGGAAGCACTCCCCGATCACCGGGACCGAATATCTGCACCGGGCTCGCAAGGCCCCTTGCCCCGTTTGACCAAGCAAGCGTCAAAAGATTTGGATAGTCCACAACATGATCGGAGTGCAGGTGAGTCAGAAATACTGCCCTCAACTGTTCGATGCCTTGCTGGAACCCTGTTGGGCCGAGCCCCGCCCGGCGGTATTGCGGACCCCAACCCTCCCCACAGTCGACCAGATACACTGCATCACCGATGACGAGTGCCGAAGCGATGCCGTGACGCTCACTGCCGTACCACCACGGGGGACCCCCTGCCGTGCCCAACATCACCAACCCCACCTGGCTCCGAGTGGAAGACCTGTATCTCGATTTCTTACCGGTCATTGCTGGTCCTCCTTGCCCTGAGTTGCCGTCTTATATTTGATCAATGAAAGTATCTCTGTCCGTAATTCACCAAAGTGCGGCAGAGACTTAGTGTGGAGCTGATCGCGCGGGAAAGGTAGATCTACATTGATGACTCGCTCCATCACAGTCGGTGGTCGCGAAAGTACGATCACTCGATCACCCAGATATACTGCCTCATCGATGTCATGGGTGACGAAAATGATGGTTACACCGAACCGACCTCGCAGATCCAGGACTAAGTCCTCAAGCTCCATCCTGGTTTGCGCATCCACCGACGCAAACGGTTCATCCATTAGCAGCACCTCTGGCTGATAAGCAAGCGCCCTCGCTATCGCCACCCGCTGCTGCATACCTCCCGACAGCTGCCACGGGTAGCGAGACTCGGTATCGGCGAGTCCCACCGAAGTGAGAACCCCGCAAGCCCGATCTCGTATCTCTGCCTTCGAGAGGCGCTTACCTTTGAGCGGGAGCATCACGTTACCCACAACTGTCATCCAGGGCATGAGTGACCGCCCGTACTCCTGGAACACCACTCCCAGCTTTTCCGGAGGTCCGTTAACCAACTGTCCGTCTAACTCTACCCGTCCACTGCTCGGTGATAGCAACCCCGCCAGGCACTTCAGTATCGTCGTCTTACCCGCCCCGGACGGACCCACGATCGAGATAAGCTCCCGCTCACGCACCTCCAAGGTGACTTCGCGGACAGCCTCGATTCTCTTCGACCCCTGACCATAACACTTAGAGAGACGGTCAACCCGCAATACCACTCTCGGGCCGTGATATCCTTCCGACGCCACCTTGCCACGATCTACCCCGAAGAGACTTGCATCGACATCTACGACACCTTGGCCATCGGTACGACTCCCAGGGGCAGAGGCTACCTGCTCGCCAGGCTTCATAGCTACAACATCTCGCATCTTCCCGGATTCCCCCCCACTTATTGTCATAGTTGCATAGCCCCCTTGGTCATCCCCATATGCCAGAACAGCACCCGGCGCTCGAAGAAATCGAATGCCACATTCAGCACGTAGCCGAGGACAGCCAAAAGGATCATCCCAGCCCACATGTCCCGGAAATCGAAATTCTGCTGAGCCTGCAGAGTGAAAAAACCGATACCGCTCGTCGAGGCAACCATCTCACTTACGATCGTCATCAGCAATCCAAGCGACACACTGGTCCGCATGCCAGCAATGATTTGCGGGCTAGCAGCCGGAATAACGATCGCTGCAAGCCGGCGAGCTGGTGTGATCCTTTTGGCTGTCCTCGGCTACGTGC
>JAKBSX010000368.1 GCA_021844725.1 Actinomycetes bacterium
TTTTCCGATCGGTCAGCCCGATCGGAATTGCTGACATTGGATTTACGCGTTTATCGCTACCGATCTGACGGCGTTCTCTCGGAGTCACGCGCGTAATTATCTCTGTCATATTTTAAAAACCCTCTCAACCTTACCTACTGAGGCAATGAAAAACTATTCGTCACTCAAAGTGAAAATCATCACTATTCTATCAGTCAAAACGACATATTTACATTTCTTCGGTCTATATAATCTAGACCGAAAGAAAAATTTGTCAGAGTCAGTCTAAAGAGTAACAAAAAGTAAACTCTTAGTGAAGTGCAGCTTGACTTATACCCCAAGTACTATCGACTTATTGGAGTAGGAATTGAACTACACGCCCGAGAACAAGTATCCATTACCACCCAAAGTGGTCGACTCTCGAGGACTTGCTCACAATCTCGTGACAATTGGAGAAATATCTAAACATGATCTAGATAGTGATGAAGCGTTCCAAGAAGAACCAGCCAAGATTCGCTATTCGATTCCCAAGCTGTTCATCGGACTTCTTCTTGTTGTCGCTGTGCTCAGCGGAGGTTACTACGGAGTAAACCAAGTAATCGCAAACTCAGGAGCAGTCGTTCCAACCTTCTTTTCACCCTATGTCGATGCCACCTTGACGCCCACGTACCAGTTCCAGAGCGCGAACTTCAACCAAGCTATGCAGACAACTCTTGGGTTTGTAGTAGCTCCAGGAGCAAATCAATGCGTCCCGTCTTGGGGAGGATACTATACACTAAATCAAGCAAACCAAGATATCAATCTTCAGAGACGCGCCGTTGAATACAACCAGTCTGGCGGACAGATCATGATCTCTTTTGGAGGACAAAAAGGTGTTTCACTAGCTCAAGCATGCAGTAATCCTCAGGCCCTTGCGAACGCCTACGAAACGACTATGGCGAACTACAAGACCAACGTCATGGATCTTGACATCGAAACTACTGGTCTTGCCGACTTCAAAGCAGTACAGAGAAATGCAGCGGCTGTTTCACTAGCTCAAAAGTTCTATGCTAAACACCACCAGCAGCTGGTTGTTTGGCTTACTCTTCCAGTAAATACCAACGGCCTTCAAGATAACGCAAAGACCGTAGTTCGCCAGTTTCTCACACACCACGTCGAAATCGCGGGAGTCAACATCATGACTATGGACTTCGGTCCGCCTGAGGCTAATATGTTCCAAGCAGCAAAGCAAGCCGCCACGTCTACTCATTCCCAACTCATGACGATCTTCTCTCAGTACGGCATCCACCTTACGTCGAGACAGACCTGGAATCGCATGGGCATGACGGTTATGATCGGACAAAATAACTCGGCAGGGGAGATCTTCACCACTACGGACGCTACATCGTTACAAAGTTTCGCCGAAAACGTTCGTCTAGGAAGAGTGTCCATGTGGTCGCTGAATCGTGACTACAGCTGCGGCCAGCTCTTCACAGGTGCGGTACTCTCCAATACCTGTTCGGGAGTGAACGAAAACACGCTACAGTTCTCTTCAATATTCTCCAAGTTGAACGGTAGGGTCATACCTAAGAAAGGAGCCCAAGCTCCCATAATCATATCCCAACAAGGCTCTACTAACCCCGCCAATGCTCCCTATCCAATCTGGCAACCAAACGTACCTTACCCTCAGGACTATAAAGTCGTATGGCAAGGAAATGTCTACGAAGCAAAGTACTATAACGAAGCTGTCAATCCCGGTGCCCAAGTTCAATTCTCCTACCAAACTCCCTGGATTCTCATTGGGCCAGTTCTAAAGAGCGACCATGCGCCAACAATTCCTACGTTAGCACCAGGTACTTATCCAAATTGGGCCCCAACCGTGGCTTACAATCAAGGTGCTATCGTACTCTATCGAGGACTGCCCTATCAGGCCAAATACTATACCGTCGGTTCATCGCCTGGAGCAGAAGAGGCTAACCCTACGGGATCTCCGTGGTCGCCAATGTTTACAATTCCTGGTGAACCACCAAACTCGCCAGCTTGACATGGGTGTTTAGATATCCAAGACTCTCTTCGATCTTCTTCAGCTAAGGTGTCGAGTAGTTTGTTTGAACACTCATAGGTAACTTCTCGTCACGTCCTAGCGGCATTCGACATCTAGGCGATAGAGGAGGGACTAGTTTTACGGTTATGTCCTTGTTGATAGCCTCGAACAGAGGTCCTATAAGTTTTAACTACCTAAGTGGCGAGCTACGTGCAGGTCGCGGAGGAGGCGGACTCGCCTCTGGACTTCTACAAGCCTTAAGTGGGACTAGCTCTAAGTGGATCTCTGCAGCAACATCAGCCGCTGACCGTGCTGCTATCGAAACGGGACTTTGGAAAAATCCTAAGATTGAACTTCATCCTGTAATCGTCGAGCCACAGACCTACGAGTCCGCTTACAACAAGGTGTCCAATGAGACGTTATGGTATGTATTCCATGGCCTGTTCAATGCCCCTTACTCACCCATCTTTGATCGGAGTTTCTTCCTCGATCTCAATGGCTACTACTCATACAACCAAAGCTTTGCAGAGACACTTGCCAAGGTGGCGTCAAGCGGAGATACAGTTTTTGTGAACGACTACCACCTTCTATTAGTCCCAAAACTTTTACGATCATTGAGGAAAGACATATCAGTTACATTTTTTCTTCATACTCCATTCCCTCCGCCCGAAGAGTTTTCACTTTTACCTTCCAACTTCGCCCACGCCATCCTTAGTTCCTTATGCGAATCGGAGATAGTAGGCTTCCACGCTGATCAGTGGAGAGCAAACTTTCGTCGCACACTACACGTCATGGGGTTCAAGAACGAACCTAACTTAATTGTTGCCCCATTGCCCACCGACGCTCAAGCGTTAAAAGCCGCGTCACAGACATCAAACGTTCTCCTCGAAATGGACAAAATCCTCCAAGATGTCGGCGAAAAGCGGCTGTTGGTACGAGTTGACAGAATGGAACTCTCTAAAAATATCGTACGAGGATTTCTGTCGGTAAATGAACTACTTTTAGAGCACCCTGAGGTCAAGGGTGAATTTCTCCATCTGGCGCTGTGCTATCCTTCTCGAGACTCGATCAAAGCATATCGCGACTACGCGGAAGAGGTCAAGCGAACCGCCGACGCTGTAAATGAGGCCCACGGGACGAAGACCTGGCGACCTATCATCTTACTTAGTGAAGACAACTACGATAGGTCATTAGCAGCTCTCCAACTCTCCAACTGCCTCCTGGTAAACCCGGTCCGAGACGGATTAAATCTTGTTGCACAAGAAGGTGCATTAGTTAATCAGCGAGACGGAAGGATCGTCCTCTCTCAAACCACGGGAATCTCGGAGCATATAAAAGACTTCGTTGCCACTATCAATCCCTTCGACATAGTTCAAACAGCTGACAGTCTCTTTAGTTCCCTTTTCGAAGCACAAGACAGTCTAGGAAATATAACAGACCTCAGATCCGCACTCATAAAGAACACTCCTCAACAGTGGCTAGAGGTTGTGACAGGAAATAACCTCCGAGAAGGTCTTTAGCCATCTACCCACCTTTCCTGGAGACTCAAGAACCACATCTGCAAGTTCCAGCAAACTTCTAGGCGCTTCATCTGAAACCACTGCGACCTTCAGTGACGCGACCCGCTCACTATGTGACATATCAAGGTATTCAAACACCTCAATGTCAGAGATGTCATCTCCGAGATACACAGCGAAGTCGTAGCCCTGGGTAAAGTTTCTTACCGGAGAGACCTTAGACGGTCTCTCACCTTCAAAAAATTCCACCGCCTGTTTAGCCGCAAGCGACTTTAGACCGAATTCATCTTCAAGTTGGTCTATCATTTCCTCAATCAGGCTACGTCTTTGGGGAGCCTTACGATAGTGAATAGTAAAGGAGTGCGGTTTATCCTCTATCTCAACGCCTTCAAACAAAAGACGTTCCTTCACCCAGAAAAAACCTTCTTCTAAAGCTGACGCACCGCTCACTCGTTCATTAGTCCTACTCGAAGGAACTACCATTTCAACGGTACCAGGCAGCACTATCTGTTCGCCATAGGAGCCCGCAACTAACGCAGACCTAAATAGATCTTCAGGCAGGCGTTGCCTGAGAAACTCTAACGGTCGTCCTGAGACAATGCCCACCAAACCAATACAGGATGAAAGTTGCTGCAATCCCTCAACTGCTTCTTCCACCGGCCGAGCATCGTTAGGATCAGTGACTATATCCGCAACAGTACCATCAAAATCAGTGAGAACAGCAAGGCTCTGCCAATGTCTTGTCGAGAACGAGTTCACATGAGTCATCATGGTGCCGAAGAGAGATCAGGTCCGACTACAACGTTTATATCTTCTGGCGGTGCGCTGACCGGAACTCCACTGGCATCAGGCACTACTTGGTCGAGAGAGAGGCCGAGGCGTGGAATTTTTTGAAGGTGAGAGACCGTCTAAGGTCTCTCCGGTAAGAAACTTTACCCAGG
>JAKBSX010000369.1 GCA_021844725.1 Actinomycetes bacterium
ATATTCAAGCGTGGCGCCCGCAATCGTGGTAGGGGTGAATTTGGCAGTGGCTAGTTCCTTCCAGTCGGTTAGGCTATATTCTCTTGCGATTTGTCTCAGAACTTCTTGCGTACCTGTTAGAGAGTCAGAATAGCCGCTGATCTTGGCTTCAAGTCTTCCAATGGAATAGTCATCTTGGATCTCTGTTATAGCTGCCCTTAAAACACCTGTAGCCACATTTTCTTCAGCAACCTTGAGTGAAGCAATAACTCGAGTCTTTACCATGCACTTTGCCATTTTGTCGATCAAAGTGGTGTTGCTTTTGATATATCCCCATTCTTGTCTTGCCGCTCCTGTGTTTCCCATAGTCTCGTAATATATGAGAGAAAGGATTTCTGTCGGAACCGCGAAGTGTTCTGACAATTTCTCAAGTAATCTAGAGAGCCAAAGGTTATCATCTTCGTGAATGGAAATAAACTCATCAAACATAGAGTCGAGGTCGGGCGTCAATTCAAATGAATACCTAGTAAGTGCGAACTTAACTCCCTTTATCAAATTCTGACGTTTTTTGATTGAGTCTATGCCATTTACAATCTTATTGAATTGTGGAATGAATTCGTGTAGAAATGGCAGCATTTGGGAAATTAGTTTTTTTGAAACACTGACCGCTTTCTTTGGGTGACTCTTTCTTGCTACGCCATGTGAAAAAGGATATCTGTCTACATTGGAGGTAGCTAGATTTCTTGCTATACTCTGTATCAATATGTCATCTTTCTTATCGAATTCGCGGTACTTTATACTAAGGGCTACAAACACGAAACCTACAAGCAGGAGGTACGCCAAAGCAATGGACAGTGAATATTGCCTTCTTACGAAATTAGACAATAGAATTGTACCGACACCAAAGGCACCTATAATCAAGAGGGAAAGTTCATGATTTTGGAGGGCGTCTCGCAGGAGACGCAAGTGATCAGAAGTTCTTTCAAGCAATTCCTTGGTCTGCCTTGTTACCTCCCGCTGAGTTTCTCTGAGTTCTTGCACCAGCGTTGTGACTTCCTTTGAGTACTCTTCATCAGCGGAGTCGATTTCTCTTGCCGTTTCATCGATGTTAACAGAAAGGGTTTCTCCTTTCTCCATAAGTGTGGCGTAGGATTCTATCTGTTCTGAAACAATTTCAGTTAGTGCAGGGTCAGTTGGATTGGGTTCGCTGTTTGAGTCCTCACCGTACGTCATATTTTCCCCCATAGGCATGTGCGAAAGATACGATATTTGATATGCCCACCCAAATTAAGACACTCGGACATCAAATTTGCGGTCTTCCCTGAATTTTAAGATATTCCGCTCACGTGTTCAGGCCTGAGTTATCTCTTTGTGTAAAGAATAGCCAATCAAGAAAGAGAGCGAAAATCACAAGAATACACTTGAAGTGGAGTGATAGAAACGTGCTTGGAGGGGGACTCAGCATTTCGGAAAGAACTGACTTGGCGGTGAGGACAAAGGATATCCCGATCGATCGCGTATCTGACAGATCAGACGAGCTGTGACAGTTAAGTGGCTAAAGTCGTTCTTGCGTTATACTGCGGAGAAGCGGAGAACATGGATATAGAATTCACTAAGAGCTGGATAATGTCGGCAATGGAAGAAGCTGTCAACACTATGAGGCGCAGGGATGAAAGAGAGCCATTTCCAATCACAGAAGAACCGGTGGTCAGTGTCGACCATCGGGGGAGAAAATGGAACGTTAAAAGGATACGCAAGTATGGCATGTACGGTGGTCCAACTTGGGACGCTTTCTTCGATGAAGCCCTCGGCCAAGAGAGCGTCGAAAGATGCGTTGACTTTCTTGTAGATAACGATATTCCTACTGGAGTTAAGTGGATCAATTCATCCAATCTCCCAAGAAAGGAATCGGAAAACCTGGCGAGAAATCAAGTCAAATCACATATTATGAAACCATTGCTATTCAATTACCTTTACGAGTTTGGAGTGACTTTTAGTGAATTTCACTGCAATGAATTGTTCAAGGAGCTAAATGATTACTTCAACAATTCTGTTAAACAAACGAGAATATTGGTTTTGAGGAATTTCTACCTTGAAGGAACGGATGACGTTGAAATTCTGGGCTACAAATTAAGGCAACTTAATGCCGCAGAAGTGGCGACCCTTGTTATGTTTAAGAATTATAGTCCAGCTCTACAAGGAAGTAGGTTAAGTGATATTCCAGATGGGAAGACGTTTGACCTCGATCCTGCCTTTTGTGTTGAAATTCCGCAAGCAGAGTTCGCGAGACTTGATTATTCCACTGACGCCGATTACCTAAAACTCAAGGTCACAACTCTTCTTAGACTGTTCAAAGAAAGGAATCTGACTGCGGAAACCGAGATAAGCACAAACGTTGGATTCACGAGTCATTCTAATCCGCCAGCTGCAAGTGGGCGTTTTAGGACGACAGAGATGGCAATCAATCAAGGTGAGAGATATGTCATCGACAAGGGCGAACTCTCTGAGTTGTCAAGGCTAGCAAACAAATACGGCGTCCTTTACGGCGATAAGTTTGACTCGTTTAGAATAGCAGCAAAGCGATATGGTTTGATTCTGGAGCGCTACTCTCCTGAAGATTGGCTTATTGATTATCTGATTGCACTGGAAGCATTACTATTGCCAGGAATCAAAGAGGAGCTAAAATACAAATTGAGTCTACGAACTGCCTTTTTCATTGGAGCTGATGCCGAGGAAAGGAAGAGCATATTCAATAACATTGAATTTGCCTATGACTTAAGGAGTGACATCGTTCACGGTAATGATATCGACAGGAAGAATAACAATGCAAAATTGGGGCGTTTGGGTTTCACCAGCATTTACGATCTCACCGATTTGATAAGAAAGTACCTTAGGCGCGTCATGCTTAGCTTCATTGAAGAATACAATGGCAAGACTACTGAGCGTTCATCACATTCAACAATCCATTCTGAGATAATTGGAGATCTTGAGGCTAAGATATTGAAGTCCGGTGCTTCCTGAGAAGAGACCGGTTTTTTCCAATCGTTGACTCTCTTTGCTCAAGGTATTGTGGAAATCCATGTTACAAAGCCCATGTTCTCTTACTACGCCCTCTTGTTTATTGTGCATGGATATGAGGATTTCAAGCCATCTATGCTTGGTGGCTCCGGCCTAGAAGATAATAGAACCTTGATATTTTTCCTCGACTATGAATGTAGTAAGGAGGAGTATCCCATAACTGCAGAAAAACCTTCAACTGCCGGCCATCCATAAATCGCAACGCATGAGTTGTTCGAGCATTGTCTAAAATTCAGCGGGCGGGGAAATTTGCTTGAAATCTCCTAAGAGTGTCATAAGAGAACTTAGGGTCTGTTAAGAAATGTAACTGGTCACTGTTCTGAAAACAGCCTGACAGAATAAGGGTTTAGGGCCGTTCGACCGAAAGGTTTTTCGGGCAGGATCGCATTATGCTGCTCAGATGCAGCAGATTGTGAATGAAATGTTTGAAGGCATGATCGAGTTCCTCCTCTCCGCCGGTGAACAGAATGTGAGAGTCTCGCAGGAGGCGATAAGGAAGCTGGAGAAGGAGGATCTGAGGAAGGCACGTGACGAATATGACGAGTACAGGCACAGGCATCCCGAAACTGTCGGCGTGAAGAACGGCAAGGCGTACGTGATGCCTCAGGACACGGAGAAGGGTGTGTGCTGCACCACTATGTGGTCATAAACATCAGGGGCGAGTCCTACCGTCTGAGGGAAAAGAGGAAGTCGGGACTGTTCTCTGCAAAGAAGGAGGATTGAGAGATCGATGGTATCATATATTACTGGGCAAAATTACTTCGGCGAAATTGGTAAATTCTGGACCGGCACTTACAAATACAGGCAGTGCAGCATTCGTTTCAGAATGCTTCCTGGCAGCTCTGCCAGATTCACTTCATTAGAAACCTTCTGAAGACAATGGCAAAGAAGCACCTATAAGAGATCATCTGAACTACAGGGGGTGCAGGGGGAACGGCATTTTCACCGATGTCTAAGTCGGGGAGCTGTGCTGTCGTCCAAACCTGTTCCACCAGAACCGAAGGACTCTATGTTCCCTCTCCTGGAACCGGGGTGCATCCTCTCGCGGTAAGGCCTGTTGTTCTTCAGCATGCTGTGAGCATGGTAGAGCCACCGTTTCGATACAATGAACAGCGCCTGTGTGCTCTTTCTTCCCCTGACAATCTCCCTGTCGCATATCGTGGACTCAGGAACATTGTGATCGACCAGCGAAACTGCAACAGTGTATGCTGTGCGTGCAAGGTGGCTGTTCCTTGCCCTGGCGACACCGTGAGACTGTGATTTGCCGGCCGAGCCGCTGCAACAATGCTCACGCCCTTCATGTCGTCCAGGAGCTTCACATCCTTCCTGTCTGCCGCCCTCTTCCTTATCTCGTCGTCTATTCTCTTCAGCTCCTGCAACAGTGTATGCTGTGCGTGCAA
>JAKBSX010000370.1 GCA_021844725.1 Actinomycetes bacterium
GCAGATTCCCATCAAGCCTCAGTGGCCCAGATTTCTCTGGCTTGGCTGATATCGAAGCCCAACGTTGTGGCAATACCCGGAGCGGCCACGGTTGCACAGCTTGAATCGAATGTTGCAGCTGCAGATATCGAACTTTCCAGATCAGAGCTGGAATCAATAGACGGGTTTGCCGATTCCTTTGAACCTTTTGCCGTTGGGGATCTGTTCACTGATTTGAAATCAATAGCAAAGCGCAGAGGCTGACAATAGTTAGTAAAAGAAGTTTGAACCGGTCGACGGTTTGAAGTGGTTCAGTCGCAATATGGTGGCGAACAATGCCAATACAGATATAGCGGGCTAAGTTGGAAGTATGACCAAAAAACACGTTTTGATACTCAGGGTCGCTGCAGTCTGGACTTTTTATGTCTGGGCTGTTTTGGTGCGAAATATGATCATCGACCATAGCAATACTCTTGCTTTCAGAGCGGTCCACATTAGCTTGGCGGTGGTTTCATTTGCCCTGGCCGCAGCCACCTGGTGGGTTTCAAATGCAATCTCCAGCGAAATCAAGTCTCGAACCAACCTTGCGGAGCCAAGTAGTGAGGCTTCGGTATTAGATCCTCAAAAGTGAGTAAGCCGTCTTGGGCTAAAAGACTGGCGATTTTAGTACTTAGTCATAGGCGTAATGCGTTTGTGGCCCTTGGAGCATCAATAGCGGGTATGATTATTTCCGCTATTGTGCCAATAGTCGAGCGCACAATTATTGACAAAGTGGTTATAGCCAAGTCAGAACCGCTCGACCAATGGGTGATAGTTCTCGTCGGCCTGGGCGTTGTGGGTTTTGCGCTCTCATTTGTCCGTCGCTATGCCGGTGGTCGTCTTGCATTCGACGTGCAGCATCAGTTGAGGAATTCTATCTTTGACCACCTGCAGCGGCTGGATTTTGCACGTCATGACGAAATGGCTACCGGCCAACTGGTATCAAGGGCAAATTCGGATGTTGGACTAGTTCAAGGTCTGCTTTCGTTTATGCCCCTTTTGGTAGGCAATGTGGCTATGCTCCTGTTTGCCGTAGTCGTAATGGTGGTGGTGTCGCCGCCATTGGCCCTGGTGGAGATTGCTTCGATACCGGTGTTGGCATTTACATCTTTCAAACTTCGCACTTCAGTATTTCCTGCCAGCTGGGATGCTCAGCAAAAGGAGGGTGAAGTGGCTACGGTCGTGGAAGAGGCTGTCACTGGGGTTCGGGTAGTAAAAGGCTTTGGAATGGAGACCCGGGAGCTCGAAAAGCTCTCAAATTCGGCCGAAAGCCTATTCCGGTCCAGGGTCAGGCTGGTTAGGCTTCAAAGCAAGTTGCAGGCTTTTCTGTCTTTCGTCCCTTCTCTAACTCAGGTTGGGGTGCTTGGATTTGGTGGTTATCTTGCACTTCATCACCATCTGAGTATCGGGTCCTTTTTACTGTTCTCTTCATATGTAGTACAAATTGGTGCTCCTGTACGCCAGCTTTCTACCCTGGTCTCGTTCTCTCAGCAGGCCAGAGCCGGTGCCGAGCGGATTTTCGACCTTTTAGATGCCAATCCAATCGTTCAAGAGGCTCCCGATGCGGTCGATTTCATTGCCAGCGGTGGAAAGATAGAGTTTAGAGATGTTACCTTTGGCTACACCAAGGATAACAAGGTGTTGGATCGCTTTTCGCTTACTGTGAACAGCGGAGAAACGGTAGCTCTTGTAGGTTTATCTGGTTCGGGAAAATCGACGATAGCGCTTTTAGTACCCCGTTTTTATGATCCATCGCAGGGAAGCATATTGCTGGATGATCAAGAGATTTCTACGCTTAAAATTGATTCCCTGCGTTCTAAAGTTGGAGTCGTCTTTGAGGAAAGCTTTTTATTCTCCGATACGATTCGATCCAATATTGCTTACGGGAGGCCTGAAGCAACATTTGAAATGGTCGAGACAGCAGCCAAGATGGCTGGGGCTGACAAGTTTATTTCAGAATTTGAGAATGGTTATGACGAGGTGGTGGGTGAACGTGGCTTGACTCTTTCAGGAGGGCAGCGCCAGCGGATATCACTTGCACGGGCTTTACTAACCAATCCTGAGATACTCATCCTTGATGATGCTACGTCTGCAGTGGACTCTGTTACTGAATCCGATATCAACCTGGCACTTGCGAGATTCAAAAAAAATAAAACAGTCCTTCTGATCGCACACAGGCGTTCGAGTCTCTCGCTAGCCAACCGTATCGTTTTGATCGATGGTGGCAAGGTGCTCGCAGAAGGAAGTCACGACTATTTGATGGCTAAGTCTTCGTTGTATCGGTCACTGTTTGAAGGAGACTCTGAATCTCTGAATGAGAACGCTTCGATCGCTCCCGCTCCTCTTGTAAACCCCAAACCGGCTGTTCCGTTGCAAAGCGTTGCTCCACGGATTTCTTCGCCTAGGGCAGGAGGCGGATCGGGGGGAGGTCGTGGAATGATGGGGGTTGCACTTACCGCAACACCTGAGTTGCTTCAAGCGCTTGAAAAGTTGTCCCCTGCCAATGATGAACATAAAGTTGACTTGAAAGATCAAGCCAAACCGAGAGGTAGTTTTTCTCTTGGTGAGCTCGTCCGCCCATTTCGCATAGGTTTATTGGTTGGACTGTTACTGGTTGCCCTCGATACCGGACTGACTATATTAGGACCAATTTTCACCAAGACCGGGATCGACTCTGGTGTACTGGTCGGATCCCGATCAGTGCTTATTCTGGCTTTCAGTGGGTATTTAATATCTGCGGTAGCTGATCTGTTTGTTATGTGGGGGGAGAATTTCATCACAGGCAGAACCTCAGAGCGTCTCCTATTGGCGCTTAGAGTAAGGATATTTTCCCATCTTCAGCGTCTGGGTATGGATTTTTATGAGTCCGAGATGGGCGGCCGGATCATGACCAGGATGACAACCGATGTCGACGCTTTGTCGAACCTGCTTCAAACCGGGTTGATAAATGCTCTGGTGAGTATTCTAAGTTTTGTTGGGGTTGCAATTGCTCTCCTGGTCATGAGTCCAAGGTTGACACTTTACGCATTTGCTGTAATCCCGCCTCTAGCTTTAGCCACAATTTGGTATCAACGGGCTTCGAGTAAGGCATATTCTGTTGCCAGGGAGCGAATTGCTGAAGTAAATGCCAACCTTCAAGAGGGGCTTTCTGGAGTTAGAGTGGCTCAGGCGTTCAGGCGGCAAGCCAAGAACTCGCGAGATTTTTCAAAGGTATCGGGGGATTATAGGGATGCCAGAGTAAACGCCCAAAAACTTGTGGCTATCTATTTTCCATTCATTCTTCTCCTGTCCGATTTAGCGTCCGCGCTGATTTTGGGCGCCGGAACTGGATTAGTCCACGCTCAGGTAATCAAGGTAGGTGTGCTGATAGCTTTTTCTTTGTATATGGATCAGCTCTTTGCGCCGCTGCAACAACTTTCGCAGACGTTTGACCAGTGGCAGCAGGCACGTGTCTCTATGACTCAGATAAGCAAGTTGATGGAGAAGAGGATTGCCACTCCCATTCAGGACCATCCGGCACAGGCTGGTCACCTCCGGGGAGAGATCGTATTCGATGACGTCCACTTCTGTTATCCGAACTCCTCTGCCGAGGCATTGGCTGGGATGGACCTCGTGATTGAACCTGGAGAGTCAGTTGCACTGGTTGGCTCAACCGGGGCGGGTAAATCAACGGTGGTCAAGCTGATAGAGAGATTTTATGACCCTAGCTCTGGTTCGGTAAAAATCGATGGGATAGATTTGAGACAGTACGATCTGGGTGATTACCGTCGCAAGCTGGGGTTCGTGCCTCAGGAGCCGTTTCTTTTCACCGGAACCATAGCCGAAAATATTAGCTACGCAAACAGTGACGCAACGATGAGTCAGATCGAACAGTCAGCCCGAGCGGTAGGTGCCCATGAGTTTATTTCAGCGCTTCCGGGAGGCTATTCATTTTTCGTGGCCGAAAGAGGTAATGCTATTTCGGCAGGTCAACGTCAGCTGGTTGCACTCGCCCGGGCACACTTAGCCAATCCTGTGATTTTGCTTCTGGACGAGGCCACTGCAAATCTGGATCTGGCTACAGAATCGAAAGTAAACTCCGCTCTGGGTGTACTTTCCAAAGGACGTACCACAATAATTGTGGCCCATAGGTTACCTACTGCCGCCAGGGCTGATCGAATAATAGTTGTCGAAAATGGTGTGGTAGCTGAATCAGGGTCACACCGGGAGTTGATAGCCAGAGATGGTATTTATAAATCAATGTGGGAATCGTTTGAAGAAGCCGGGGTTGCCTAGTTTGAAAGCGGCGGCCGATTCCAGCTACTGATAATATTTCAAACTTTATGTGTACCTTCAATGGATAGGTCTTCAAATGGAAGGATAGTTTTTGCAGTGTTGCCGCGTCGTCTTTATTGGAAGTAAATATCTGAATTATGGCACCAGTCTCGCCAA
>JAKBSX010000371.1 GCA_021844725.1 Actinomycetes bacterium
CAAAGGGAGCTACCGGCCCGCTCTCGGAATGAACGCAGAGCACTCCCCAGAGTTCTCAAAGAAATTAGCAGCCCGTGGATGGCTGGGGATGGTCATCCCGCCCGAGTACGGAGGTCAAGGACGTAGCGCCGTTGACCGGTTCATTGTGGTCGAAGAGTTGCTGGCTGCTGGTGCTCCGGTTGGAGCACACTGGATAGCTGACCGCCAGACGGCTCCAACCCTGCTGAGGTTCGGTACAGAGACCCAACGTCGCCGGTTTCTCCCAGCGATCGCTGCTGGAGAATGTTATTTCTCGATCGGGATGTCTGAGCCCGATGCGGGTTCGGACCTGGCCTCAGTACACACCACTGCAACCAAGGTGGACGGCGGCTGGTCGTTATCAGGGACCAAGATATGGACTACCGGAGCCCACCGGAGCCACTTCTTCGTTGCCCTGTGTCGCACCAGTGCACTCGGAGTGGATCGCCACCAGGGACTGTCCCAGCTAATAGTCGATCTAAGTTCGCCAGGGATAAAAATCAACCCGATTTTATTCCTAGATGGTACCCACGATTTCAATGAGGTGGTCCTTGAAGATGTGTTCGTTCCCGATGACATGGTTCTCGGCGAGCTGGGTATGGGCTGGTACCAAGTTACCTCGGAACTGGCCTACGAGCGATCCGGTCCCGACCGGTTCCTGTCAACGTGGCAGCTACTGAAGACTTATTTAGCCGAGCGGAGTGAGCGGGCGATCAAAGTGGCCGAGCAATTAGGAGGTCTGACAGCGCGATTCTGGACGATCCGCCAGCTGTCATTGTCAGTTGCCCGCGCACTCCAGCTGGGTCAATCTCCAGAGGTCGAAGCGGCAATAGTCAAAGATCTTGGCACCACGTTCGAACAGGAGGTGGTTGCGGTCATGCAGTCAGTTATGGAGGATGACCCTGATCCCGGATCATCCTCGCTATTCGAGTCGCTCCTCGCGCAGGCCATCCTGGTATCGCCATCCTACACTATCCGTGGGGGTACAACCGAGGTGCTGCGATCTGTCGCAGCGCATGGCTTAATGAGCAGGAAATGAGTACATCGGTGTCAGATAATGGGCTGCTCGAGGAAACGCTCACCCGGCTGTTCTCTGAACATAGTGATGCGGCTTCGCGCCAGGTTGCTGAAAGTTCAGGCTGGATGCCCGGCTGCTGGGAAGCGATGGCAGAGTCGGGCCTGATCTGGATTGGGGTCCCCGAGGCTGTGGGTGGTTTGGGAGGCGATCTTGATGATGTCTGCACACTGATACGCTTGGCTGGTCGACATGCCGTACCTCTGCCACTGGCTGAGTGCACTCTTATCGGCGGGTGGCTTGCAGCGCTGGCTGGCCTGCAACTGCCGAATGGTCCCTTGACTGTAGCCATCCCCCGTTCAGACGACGCGCTGAGGATCGAAGGCAACCGTGTTAGAGGACGCCTATCACGAGTGCCGTGGGCCAACCAGGCGGCAGCGGTCGTAGCTGTGGCCGATGGCCCTTCAGGCCCTCGGGTGGTGTTGATTGACCCGACACAGGTAACCGTAGCTGCCGGACACAACCTGGCAGGTGAACCACGCGATAGCCTTCACCTCGACGGAATCACCCTCGAAAATGGCCAAATCGGAATCCCCCCATCGGACCCGAGTGCCGAGCTGTTGCTGCGCGGAGGACTGTCACGGACTCTACTTATGGCCGGGGCAATGGAGACTATCACGACATTAACCATTGACTACGCTTCCCAGCGCCACCAGTTCGGGAGGGCCATTGCATCATTCCAGGCCGTTGCCCAGCGCTTGGTGCAGATGAGTGCTGAATCCGAGATGGCCGTATTGGCTGGTGAGGTGGCGGCTCGCCGCTTCGCTGATGTCGGGGTGGACGCTACGTTCGAAGTGGCTGCAGCCAATGCAACGGTCTCACGAGCTGCGTCTGAGGTGGCGGCTCACGCTCATCAGGTTCATGCTGCAATTGGGATGACCCAGGAATACCCACTTCACCACTTCACGCGCCGGCTTTGGGCGTGGCGTCAGGAGTGGGGCTCAGAGCGCTACTGGTCGGAAGTGCTCGGACAGCAGGTCGTCATCTGCGGAGCTGACGGCCTGTGGGCCAATGTGACGACCGGACTAGAAGAGGATTGAGCTCTTTGCCTGTCAAATCATAAAATGCAAAATGGGTGTCCCTCCTCTGTAGGGAAATTTACAGCCGCGGAGATTGCCCAACCGGCGTAATGGGGGTCTTGTACTTGATGTCGCTCCTTGTCGAGGTGGAACCTCCAGTGTTCGAACCCGCGTTGTTGCCTAGTCCTCGTAGCTTCAGTGCTCAGACTTGATATCCTCTCCACGGGTAAATCTGGGGCTGGGGGCTTGCGGGCTTATTTCGGTCAGATCATTACGACACGCTATACCGTTGATCCTGTGTGGAGCAGGTATCCTTAGCAACCCAGGCGAGAGGCAAAATCAGGGCGACGGCCGAGGTGGTATCGAACCCCATAGACCCTTCAGATAGAACTCATAACCCGAAAGTCATAGGTTCAAATCCTATCCCCGCCACCAAAGAGTATGCATGTCAGGGTCGATCTTTCGGGGCTGACTCTTCTGTTTCCCAAATATTCATCCCTACATTCATCCCTACAACGGTGTTTGGTTGATTTTATCAAGGGAACCAATCGCAAGCGGCGTGAAGGAGCTTCCGAGTTGTGAGGGTCTACATCGGCCGAGGTCCAGTCACAAGAATACCACGCCAGATATCGGGGATCTTTTACGGCGGTTCATGGGGTGCCGATGATGCCCTTAGGCCTAGATCCAGAGGGCCAAGCTTCTTCTCGGAGCGATGGACTTGGTGTAACCGTCGTCAGCTTTTCGACAAGTGGCTGGAGTGATGGGTTACAGCTAGCGGAAGGATGGACGGGTGTCCAGACGCAAACAACTTCGTGAGGCTGAAAAGCACACGACTGGCTGGAGTGATGTCCCCGGAAAGAGAAACCAGGCCGACAGATCAATTGCAAGGCACTAAGCCAGTCACCCGAATTAGGTCAGGTCAAGCCCGCTCCGGGGACATTAGACACTACCATTATGAGAGTCACACCCCAGAGTCATAATTGACTAAGGAGCGTGACTTTTGTCGTTACGATAGGGTTAGTTTTGTCGCTAACCCCTGGTGCCCCCGGCAGGATTCGAACCTGCGCACACGGTTTAGGAAACCGATGCTCTATCCCCTGAGCTACGGGGGCCCGAACAAATTACATTTAACTTCTCAAGAACACCGCATGCAAAAATTCGACTTTACAGGTCATGGGCCAAATACTAATTGACTCAAAACAGCATATATAACTGCTAGTGTTTCCGGGTACCGGCACCAAAATAAAGCTATAATCCGGCGAATTAACTACTAAATCCTATTTGGTCTAATATGTTTGGCAAATCTAATAAATAAACAACTAGATGAAGGGACCACTTTCGCACATGGTTATCGATAAAAATGAGCTAAGGAGAAACATAGCCAACTGGCTTAGCGAAGATGTGGGCCATGGGGATATAAGCACCATTCTGACAGTGCCGGATGGAACTCATGGGAATGGTCGCTTCATCATGAAAGAATCCGGCGTGATATGCGGTCACGATGTAGCGGAACTGGTTTTCAAGCACATAGACCCACAGATCGAATACATCAGATTGATCGAAGAAGGCCAATACGCCAACAAGACGGAAGTGGTTGCGGAAGTCCATGGAGATCTGGGCCACATCTTGTCTGCAGAAAGAGTGGCACTGAATTTACTGCAAAGGCTGTCCGGTATTGCAACCAAGACCAGAAGTTTTGTTGATGAGGTTTCAGAATTTAAGGCCATTATCTTAGATACGCGGAAAACTACGCCGGGTCTTCGTTCACTTGAGAAGTACGCAGTCACCGTGGGCGGGGGCCAAAACCACCGGTACGGGTTGTTTGATGGGATCCTGATCAAAGACAACCATATCAAGGCTGCTGGCGGAATCACGAAGGCATTGCAGCTTTTGAACAAAACGTCACCCCATTTCCTTGCAGTAGAAGTTGAGGTCGAAACACTCGACGAGCTGAAAGAAGCTCTGAGTTTCAACGTTCCATCAATCCTTCTGGATAATATGAGCACAGAAGATATGGCAGAGGCGGTAAGAATTACTAACGGACGAGCCAAGCTCGAAGCCAGCGGAAATATGACTCTGGAAAGATTGAAAGAAGTGGCCGCCACGGGTGTTGACTATATTTCAGCCGGGTCACTGACTCACTCAGTCAAAGCATTGGATATTTCATTGAAAGTGTCATAACGCAACAACTTCGACCAACTCCGGATCCACCCCCCTTTTGTCTTTAGAGAATTTTCTGACCAGTCGAAACTGGTCAAATTCTCCCACATCAGGGCCGGATTGACGATAAGTTCAGCCTTAGAAGGGCTCCTCGCCAGAATCATCAGTAAGTATTT
>JAKBSX010000372.1 GCA_021844725.1 Actinomycetes bacterium
GACTGTACCCAAACGTTCATACTCATAATCTCTGGCCCAGCCGGGATATTGCCCGGGAACTGGCGCCAGATCTGGAGCGGTTGGTTTGAGTACCTGACAGCCAGGTTTCTCATCAAGGGAAATGGTAATAGTTTGTGCCGTATCAGGTTCCTGTTTCAAGTGCTCTATCTGTAGTGGCACCTCCTGGTAGGCGATCAAGATACGGGCCTTCTTTTCTGTAAACTCCGGATCCCGACTTTCAAGGTAATAGCGAATACGGTGTGGTCTAAGCTCATGGGAGGACAAGATGTCATGTATCAGACTCTTTCCTGCCTGGCTTAGTTCCGGATAGCCTGCCGATTCAGCATTAGCGCTGACGTATGACGCCAGTAGGCTGATGGTCCATAGTTCATGAGCCATTCCCAGAGAGGTCGGTTTTTGGCAGGCCAGTTCGACTACCCATAGCTTGGCCTCCGGAGGGATAGATGCTGGCCGTCCGCTTCGAGGCAAATCGGAAAGTGCAGCTTTAATACCCAAGCTAAGCGCTTTATCGATACAGCGATTCACTGCCCCAAGACTTACTCCACTGGCCCTTGCCAGAGCAGCTAATGGCTGGTTCTCACTATATCCCAAAAGTATCCGGGCACGAGCCACTTGGGAGTGCGGGGCTGATCTTGACTTAGCCAGTTGTAACAATTGAGATCGTTCTTCATTGATTAATATCAAAGGGGGACGGGTCCGGGCGAAAGGCATATGGCGATACTCCTCTCAAAAGGCAGTGAAAAGAGTGTATCACAAACTCCAAGTATAGTGACGCTATTTAGGGAACGCTATACTAGTGCCTATATGAAAGTAGACACTAGTGCCGCGTCAGCCAAACAAACCGTGTCGGATATTGCATCCAAATATACTGATCATTGTCTATAATGAGTAAAAGTCACTAATTTCTATTGGAGATCAGTATGAAAACTAATGCTGATGAAATGACTGGCAATACGGAAGAAACGCTATCTTCGGAACTTGGTGAACTCATCACCACGATTGCCAGGCGTCTCAGACGCGGATCAATTCAAAGGCTCTCGTCGATGGGCATATCTTTCACACAGGCTCGCGTCCTCAAAATTCTGAGTCGGGCAACAACTCCAATGAGAATGTCTGATATCGCTCGAAAGATTGAAGTTGTACCACGCTCCGCCACGACGCTGATTGAAGCTTTGGAAGAGCGGGGGCTGGTAAGACGTGAAATCGATCCCACCGATCGTAGGTCTGTAATTGTAACTCTCACAAAGGAAGCGCGCGGACTGTTGTCTGACCTGGACAGAGCAAGAAACGAAGCCTCGAGTAATTTGTTCCTGTCACTTGACCAAACCGAAAAACGAGCGCTTCTGGAAATGCTGTCCTACCTTGTTTCCGAAACGGAGACGAGCTCCTCTCAAGACTCAGACCGTACACCTAGTTCAGATGGGAGCGGCAAGCCATGATGCGGCCCGGCGGCATGGTCGGTGGTAGGGGCGGGATGGGACTTGGTGGTGGTGGATACCGATCGTTATTCCGTGACAGCTCGGTTACGGAGATGACTGTGCCTAAAGGTACATTGCCAAGAATACTTAGGTTCCTCCGACCTTATCGAAAGCTCCTAATAGTATTCCTGGTGCTCCTCGTATTTGACTCTCTTATCACGGTTATCAACCCTCTGATTTATCGCGAAATCATCGACCGCGGCATCCTGGACAAAGACGTGCGTCTAATTGTCGGCCTTGCCGTTACAATCGCTGTGCTGGCGCTTTTCAACGCTGGCTTGGCGCTTGGCGAACAGATATGTTCGGCCAGGATTGGCCAGGGAATTGTCTTCGATCTCAGGACCAGAGTCTTTTCTCACATACAGAAAATGCCAATCGCCTTTTTCACTAGGGCTCAGACTGGAGCCTTGGTTTCCCGATTGAACGTCGATGTCCTGGGCGCTCAGCAGGCGGTGTCAGACATTTTATCCAACGTAATCGGGAATATCCTTGGCGTCGTAATGGTCATCGCAGCTATGTTTTTGATGTCGTGGAAGATAACCCTGGTAGCGCTGATAATAGTCCCCTTGTTCGCAATTCCGGCACGCTATATGGGTCGGCGTCTGGGAACTATCGCCCGCGAGGGCTATGAGCTGGCAGCTGAAATGAACACCACCATGGCAGAGCGGTTCAATGTTTCCGGGGCCCTGCTGGTTAAACTATTTGGGCGAAGAGGCGAAGAAGACACCGATTTCTCACGAAGAGCTGGGCGGGTTAGAGATATCGGCGTGACACAAGCGATGTATGCCCGCATACTTTTCGTATCCCTTACCGTTACCGCAGCACTAGCCACAGCCCTGGTTTACGGATGGGGAGGAATCATGTCAGTGCATGGCTCATTCCAAGTCGGAACACTTGTGGCCATGACCGCGTACCTTAGCAGACTGTATGGCCCGCTAACCCAGCTCTCAAATATCAACGTGGATGTCATGACAGCACTTGTATCATTCGATCGTATATTCGAGGTGCTCGATCTGGAACCTATGATCAAAAACAGTGAACACGCGCAACCAATAAAGCGTGGACCTGCAACTGTGGAATTCGACAATGTCAGCTTCTCCTACCCGAGTGCCAGCGAGGTCTCCCTGGCGTCACTTGAATCCGTTGCCGTTCCTGAAACCCATCGTCCCCAGCAGGTCCTTTACGACATCAGCTTCAGGGCTGAACCCGGGAAAATGGTCGCCCTCGTCGGACCATCCGGAGCCGGGAAAACTACGATCATCCAGCTGGTGGCTCGACTATATGACGTCAAATCAGGATGCATCAAGATAAACGGAATCGATATCAGACAAGTTACACTTGACTCACTCCGAGAAGTCGTAGGCATGGTGACCCAGGATGCCCATATGTTCCATGACACCATAAGATCCAACCTCGCTTACGCCCAGCCGGATGCAACTGAAGCTGAAATGAAAGATGCCCTTGAAGCGGCACAGATTCTTCCTCTGGTGGAAAGCCTCCCGCAGGGATTGGACACTTTAGTTGGGGAACGCGGCTATCGGTTGTCGGGCGGAGAGAAACAGCGGATAGCCATAGCGCGCCTTCTTCTTAAGGCTCCAGATATCGTCGTACTTGATGAAGCCACAGCACATCTTGATTCCGAGTCCGAACTAGCCGTCCAAAAGGCACTCAAGAATGTCCTCTCAGGTCGCACGTCTCTGATCATAGCCCACAGACTTTCAACTGTCCGCGATGCCGACCTAATCGTAGTAATTGATAAGGGCAGAATCGTGGAACAAGGTAACCATAGCAAGCTGATTGGTGAAAATGGGCTTTACGCGGAGCTGTACCGAACCCAGTTCAGAATCCAGGAGGACGACGAAGAGACCTCTCCCCCGGACTATATCCATCGCTAGCTCGGACTTTGTTCCAGATACCCTTTTCCTGAATAAAACCATCAAATCTGGATAAACCCAGGGGCTTAGGGGTTAGTTGTGGCAAGAAATATCGGATGCTTCCGTAACTAGACCAAAGCGAAGTAGATCTCTGAAAACTCTATTTGAACTGCATCGCTTGAGATCTAATTCAGAGAGCTCCAGACCCGCTCCGGACTCAACGGCATATCGATATGGCGAATGCCAAATTCTGAAAGCGCATCTATTACTGCGTTTACCACTGCCGGGGTCGAACCGATACTTCCTGACTCACCGATACCTTTTACTCCCAGTTCATTGCGGTCAGATAGTGTCTCTTGAAAAGTCCCATCGAAGGAAGGAACCTCACAGGCAGAAACGATTAGATAATCGGCAAATGTCGAAGTTAATGGATTGCCTTCCGTGTCGTAGCGAAGTTCCTCGTAAAGTGCCTGAGCTATCCCTTGGGATACTCCGCCATGAACCTGTCCTTCTGCGATCAACGGATTGATTATTCTTCCCGCATCGTCACAAGTTATCAGCTGGCGCACCTTTACATGACCTGTCTCTATATCTACTTCGACCACTGCAATATATGCTCCATTGGGATAAGTGGGCTGGCTCCCCTCAAAAGTCACAGTCTCTTCCAGCCTTCTTCCAGCTTCAATCTCACTTTTGGCCAGATCCTGCCAGGTAAGTGCAATTTCCGGTGTGCCCTGGACATAGAACTGACCCTTATCAGTATCCAGCACTATATCGTCCACACTCGCCTCTAACATATTTGCCGCAAGTTCCCTGCTGCGCTCAACAAGTTTCACAGCTGCCCTGTGAACTGTCACCCCGGCACTTTGCAGTGATTTTGAGCCAAAGGTGTCTCCCCCTATGGGAACTTCATCGGTGTCACCATAGATGAACTTGACTTTTGCCATTTCGATACCCGTCTGCTCTGCCACTATCATTGCCCAAACAGTCGCATGACCCTGACCATGCGGAGAAGATCCGGTTTTGACCACTATAGAGCCGTCCTCAAGCACCTCAAC
>JAKBSX010000373.1 GCA_021844725.1 Actinomycetes bacterium
ATCAGAGCAGTGGCGGACTAAGACCACTTCGTTCTCTTGGTTTGGGTACAATCTCTGTCCGATACTCATGTAGTTATCTTAATTCCTGGGTGTTACATCAGTTCACGGTTGTAAAACATGTAACGGCTTCGCCGTTAGAGCTATCCTTCCCCTCCCTTACGGAAGGGGTTTGTCGCGCTTATTGAGCAAACTCTCAGCTAAAACACAGGCTCTGCAATGGCGGAACTTAGCCACTGATGACATAATAGAGGTATGGCTACAACAAGGTTTCCAAAAGACAAAGGTTTAAGCGCCAGGATGGGTCTAACCATTTTCCTGATCGGTCTTCTATATGTTGTATTTATAGGAATACTTATTGCAGTTGGGGTGCAGTTAGTAACAGTTCTGTTTATTGCAGCGATCGTCCTCTTCTGTCAATACTATTTTTCCGATAAAATCGCACTCTATTCAATGGGTGCAAAGATCGTAACCAGGGAGCAGGCACCGGAATTACACGCAATTGTCGATCGGCTGGTAGCACTGGCTGACATGCCCAAACCGCAGGTAGCCATTGCGAACATCGATATCCCAAATGCTTTTGCCACAGGCCGATCCCCTAGAGCTTCGGTGGTGTGCGCTACCACGGGATTATTACGTCGACTTGATCCACAGGAAACAGAAGCGGTTCTCGCACATGAACTGTCCCACGTTGCCCACAAGGACGTAGCAGTTATGACAATTGCCAGCTTTATTGGAATGGTGGCAGGATTTCTTACTCGGATTGCACTGTGGTCAGGCATGTTTATGGGCGGAGGAGAATCGAGGGGAAACAACAACTCAAACAACAATGCCGCTCTTATGGAATTAGCTGTCGTAGTTGTTTCTGCTTTAATCTATGCTATTTCATTTCTATTAACTAGAGCTTTATCCAGGTATCGAGAACTTTCAGCAGATCGTTCAGGAGCGATTCTCATCGGGAGACCTTCGTTATTGGCTTCAGCACTGGTAAAGGTAAGCGGGGAAATTTCTCGGATACCCACCAGAGATTTACGATCTGCATCTGCTTTCAACGCATTCTACTTTGCGCCCGCTCTAACCCAGGGGGTATCATTAGGAAACATCATGTCCACTCACCCAACTCTAGAAAAGCGTTTGGAGCAGCTTTCCAAGCTTGAAGAGCAACTGAACAGGCCAAGCTAATTTAGTATGAAATTATTTGACACGATATTCGGCCGGACGCCGCCAGCCAAATCCAACCTGGATAACCTATTTTCACTCCCAGGTGCCAGTGTAACGCTTTCGCTGTCTGGAAACCTTGTTCCGGTAGGAAAGGCTGGGGTGTGTTTCAAGCCTGCTTCAGGTGCATCATTTGAAAACACCATCTCTGAATTCCAGCAAATAATTGAAACGATGGGAACCAAAGATCCTGCCCCGAGTGCGACCGACTCATATGGATACCAGTGGATTACTCTCACCGATGATGACTTTGGAAACTTAGTAACCAAGACTCACGTTCTAAATTCCACAATTGATGGAGCCGGTTTCGGCTCTCAGCTCCTGTGTTCTGTATTTCCGTTCAAAGAAACACAGACCAACGAGATCATATATTTCGTCTATCTATTCAAGCGCGGAAGTTTTTATCCTTTCATTCCCATTGGCAGCGAGCGTCGCAACAGCGAAAAAGAAATGGCTGTAAAAGCTCTGATTGAACATGAAATACCAATAGAAGCTGACCTTTCTCATTGGTTTCCACTTTGGGAAATTCCTCTAGCCGATTGATTTATCTGGGATCCAATATTGACCGATGGATACTGGGCAATCCTTGATCCAGCGAAAAAGTACCTAATGTAATTTTCTAAGTCACACTGAGGTTCTTACGGTAGCTATCAGTTTTCAACTGCAGTTATCCGAGTGAGGTCTTCTAAAAACCCCGGGTATGAAGAATCTACGCATTCAAAACCTTCAATTACAGTTGTTCCTTCCACCGCAGATCCGAGTATTGCGCAAGACATGGCTATTCGATGATCAAGCTTGGCTTGGACTTCTCCGCCATGCAACTTTCCTCCCCCGGTTATTTCCATCCCATCGTCATTTTCGATGACGGTTACCCCGAAGGATCTAAGGGCTTTAACCATGGTTGAAATTCGATCCGACTCTTTTACTCTCAACTCCGCCGCATCTCCGATCCGGGTAGTCCCGGATGCAACGGATGCAGCAACTGCCAATATTGGGATTTCATCGATAAGTCCGGCAATTGATGGACCAGAGATTTCGGTCGCCCTCAAACTAGAACTTCTTGAAGTGACATCTGCTGAAGTCGAGGAACCGTAAGTTACATCTATGTCAGCACCCATTTGCCGTAGAACTTCTATGAAATCCGAGCGTAGTTGACCTATATATATATTCTTTACAGTGACCTCTGAATTTGGAGAAATCAAGCCAGCCACAATCCAAAATGCCGCCTGGGAAGGATCACCAGGAATTTGGTAATTGGCAGGCGTGAGAGCACTTTTTGAAACTGAGATTTCGCGTACGTTGCTGCGTGAAGTAACGGTGATATTGGCTCCGGCGGCCTTCAGCATCTCTTCAGTATGGCGCCTTGTCGGGATTGGTTCTATAACGGTTGTAACGTCCTTTGTTCCAAGCCCGGCAAAGAGGATGGACGACTTTACCTGAGCTGATGGGATTGGAAGCTGATAGCGTATCCCTTTCAGACCACGGCTCAATATCGTAAAAGGAGCGGTCTCTGCGGCGTTCGAAGCAAAAATATCGGCTCCCATTTTTCGCAGAGGATCAAACACCCTTTTCATGGGTCGCTTGTTTACTGATGCATCGCCATAAAAAGAGAATTCTCCCCCGATTCCAGCTGCCAAGCCAGCTCCAATTCTTATCAGAGTTCCAGAATTTCCAACATCGATTGCGTCATTGGGAGCACAAAGTCGCTCAGTACCCCCCTCCACATAGATGGAATCTCCCAATTCAGTGACGTCAGCGCCGAGAAGCTCAATAAATCTCTTGGTAGCAATGACATCTTGGCCCTTAGAGAGTCCAGTTATCTTTGATTTTCCTGACGAAAGAGCGCTAATCATCAGCGATCTGTGTGAAATAGACTTGTCACCGGGGACTTCCAATTCCCCGCGAAATATCTTGATTCCATTAATTTTGATCACTATCGCATCTGCCGTTCAAAAACAGAGATCAAGGGAAGTCTCCCTTAATTCTCAACCTGGTAAATCGTCGCGCAGCCCTTTGGCACCTCGAAGATATACGTGGCGCATATCTGCCCGTGTGCGGGTGGTTTCCAAGTGCATCATCACCCTTATGCATAATGGGGTTGAGTTGACTATGTCAAGTTCCCCGGCACACATCAAAGGTACATCACCAAATCCCAATTCACGGGCGGCTACTGCAGGGAAAGCTGAATGAATATCGTTGGTGGAGGTAAATAAAATACTGATCAAATCTTCTTTATCGATATCATTTCGAGAAATCATCTCAAGGAGTAGTTCCTTGGTATTCATGATGACTTCATTAGTCGTATCTTGATCTATTGTGGTAGCGCCCCTTAGCGCCCTGATTGCCATTTTGCCTAGCTTAATATCCCAGCTGGGGAATCATGTCGTCCATTTATTCAGACACTGTTGCCGCTTCCCGAAGATTGATAACTTCTGAATGTTCCAGCATTCTCCATTCGCCCTGTCTGAGCCTGGAGTCACGTATCGGCCCAATTCTGATGCGTATCAACCTCAGCACCTTATACCCCAGTTCATCACACATTCTGCGAACTTGCCGGTTCCGTCCTTCATGAATGGAGATTCTTATCAGATTGCTCGATAATTTAGTCACCTTGGCTGGAGCGGTTATCCCGTCTTCAAGCAAGACCCCATTTCTTAGCCGATTTATGGCCTTTTCTGAAATGTCACGGTGAAGGCTGACTAGATATTCCTTTTCAACTCCATGGGAAGGATGAGTAATAAGATTCGTTAATTCACCATCATTGGTAAGGATCAGTAAGCCCTCACTATCAAGGTCCAACCTTCCGATTGGATAAACCCTCGTCTCATTTGGAACCAAGTTAATTACCGTAGGCCGTCCTTGGGGGTCCGCCACTGAGCTAATGAAGCCTGGTGGCTTATTGAGTAGGTAATAAACTAGATCTGGACGGACGCCAACTACCTTGCCGTCCACTTTTACCACGTCGTTTTTCACATCGACTCTCGCGCCGACAACCGCCAGCACTCCGTTCACTTCTACCCTTTTTTGCTCTATGATAAGCTCACAGGTACGTCTGGAACCATAACCGATCCTTGCCAGAACTTTGTGAAGTTTCTCGGAATTCAAAACTTGAGAGTCGCCATCTGGGTTTCTATTAACGGGAGTCTCTGAATTAAAATCCGGATGGTTGAAATTTATGTTAAGAGGTGAGGCCATTTCTGTAAATACTAGTC
>JAKBSX010000374.1 GCA_021844725.1 Actinomycetes bacterium
AGTTCCCAGCTACGGTAGCCACATCGTTCACCGAATTACCTAAAGTTGGCAGTACATTAGAGACTGCCGACGAAGTGATAGTAGACGGAGGAGGAGTGGGCGTGGGACTAGGCGTGGGTGAGCTCGAAACCGCTGCGCAGGTTGGCACCGTGACTGTATTGGTATCCAAGGTGACGTCGCCGGTATTGGCTAGCAATCTCCCATCTACAACTGCGCTTGTGCCAAGGGTGATACTGGTAGACGCAAGGATTGTTCCCTGGAAGCTAGATCCACTACCAAGTGTGGCGGAGCTACCTACCTGCCAAAAGACGTTACATGCTTGCGCACCATTTTCCAAGATAATATCGCTTGCAGAAGCCGATGTTAGCCCCGAGCCTGCTTGGAAAATAAATACAGCGTTTGCATTCCCGGCACCATTTAGAGTCAAAGGTCCATTGAGTTGGATGGTGTTGGCAGAATTGTAAATTCCCGAGGTCAACGTTTCTACCCCAAGAGTTCCGCCGGCTATCGCAGTTGGGAGCCCTTCTGCTGCAGCAAAATTGTAAGCGGTTATAAGGCTGGTTTGCGCAGACTGTGAAGTGGTGTCAGCAGGATAGTTTGTGCCGTTGAGTGTCAGGGTTGAGAATCCGGTTTCGCTGCCGGTTGGATATGATCCGATATTGCCGCTTATTGTGGTGGCTCCGGTGTTGGTTATTCCGGTTCCTGCCAATACAGCGAAGGAACCGGCATTACCGAGAGAGACAAATTCCGGAGAAGCTTCAGCGGTTCCTGAAAATGCCAACAACGTTGCAATCGAGGTTAAAGCTGCTATAGCGGTTGCCACTCCAGCTCTGAAACGGGAATTACTTTTAAATGGGACATGCTTTGATCTATTCATTTTTCCCCCCGCCCTGAGTTGCCTAGGCAAGGAGGAAGATGACGGGCTTGTCTGCTCAGAGAAGATAGATTTTCCGAAGCCTACAAAATACAAGGAGCTGATTTAGCATAAGGTGTTTCGGTCGTAAAATCTTTACTACCTATTATTATATCACGGAATTCTGGCAGCCAGCAAATATATTCGCGTTAATGATGCAGTACGTTGTGGCAGGTTATTGACTCTAGACGCGGGGTTTTCTTTCGCAGGCGATATTTTTCGAAAGTCATCCCAGCCGATTGGCTACGAGATGTTTTCAATTTACTTAAAGAGATTCTAGAGAAGTCCGGATTGCTGTGGTGTGCTCTTCGTCGGATCAAATTGCGTTCCGCATTGGTTGTAGCAGCTGAAAGACGGGCTCAACCAGCTGTACACACTGAGAAGATCTTGTCTGCTTTGTTTCAATCGCTACCTAGTGCCGCTATGTCGCTTATAAGAAATGGTGCAGTTTGGCAGCGTTCGCACCTTTTATTAAGCGTTCGTCATTTTTCCGATCAGCGAAAGTACCATACTGTCCCAAGATTTCTAGGCTCTTGAGCTCTGGGAAGGCATTTTGTATTTTTTGCTAAAGCCAAGCTCACTTGGCCAGACGGGCTCTGACATTGCAGACTCTGATATAATGGGTGAAATGCTCATTTTGAGCTAACGAGTTATTACTCGGCAATGATTGGGGGTTCCTATGGGAATCCGAATACCAGGTTCGAAGTCTCGAGCCGAAAGATCTCAGCTTTCAGCACCTAATGATAATGTTTCCCAAGATGTTTCACTGGCTGGGGTAAATGTTTCAAATGAAGTTGATTTGGACTCGATGAGGTCAGATACCAAACAGGTAGATGAGCTACCGTTTGTTACATCTCAAATAGAGTCGACACGTGCCAGTCGGGCTTGGACCCGTATACTTCCAGCTCTGTTGCTGTTGGCAGTAATTTTGGTGTTTGTGTTTCAGAATCTCGATAACACAAAGATTAGCTTCCTGATGTTTTCCGGTAAAGTCCCTGCTGCACTTGCACTTATAGTTGCTGCAGCTCTCGGAGGCTCATTTGTTTTGACCATAGGTTCAATTCGCATTATTCAACTTCGAAAAGTTATTCACGCTACGCCAGATTCTCGAACCAGCCAAAGCGCCCTATAGTACAGGTGCTTTTGAATTCCCCTATTCAGAATGTGTCGGCTCCATTGGCGTAAATGTATCCTTTAGGTTCATCTAGATCTCTTTGGTCAAGCTTGGTTTATAGCCATTGGCTGAGACTTTCCGGGTAACAGCACTTCATACGGGTTACAATCGGTTATTTATCGGCCTTGGGATGTTTTTAGTCAGTTTGTGGTAATAGTGTAGATATCACAGCCCAGAACTCAAACAATCGCTCTAACTGAGATTGTCTCAAGCGAAGCGGCTGGGGGAACGTCTCTGATGTATTACTTCAGTTTTGCCTATTCCGCTAAAGCTAAATGCAAAATAGCAGTTTCCCCAGGTGACTGTTTGTGTGGTCCGAACTTATTTGAGATGATTCAAGTCTGTAGTACAGGCAGTTGGAAATTCAGGATGCGAAATGCCGGCAGCTTTTACCGATAGAGACTTAGTCATTATCCGAAGCGTCGGAGTTCCCGGGATCGGTTATGAATATCCCGTCAGATGCAGGGTGATTATTTGGGTTGGTTTTTACTGCCTGACGAACGGATTTTCTTTCATCGGTAGCCAGTCGATCCAGAGCTTCTTGTGGAGTATTAGGATTGTGGGCCAGGGCAATCCTAATCTTTTTTCTACGATCAGATGTGAGTGCTGACAGTGTCTCTTGAGGAGTCACTGGATTTAGTGCCACCGCCACTCTAATATCTTCTCTACCGTCGGCGGCCAGGCGAGTAAGTGTAGCAGAGGGCGTGGTTGTATTATAGGCAACGGATGTGCGAACCAATTTGCTCGGATCTTCGGCTAAATCAGCAAATAAGGTAACTGGCGTATTTGGATTTTTGGCAATATTTCGTCTAACCAGTCCATTGTCAATCTTTGCCAAGTCAACAAGGGAAATTGCGGGAGTATTTGGATTTCCGGCAACTGCAATTTGTATCTCTTTCCTCTGGTCGGCTGCGAGTTTTTCCAGAATATTCTCGGTAACGTTTGGATTCAGGGCGACAGCGATCCGGGTTTGTACTCTTTCGTCGCTTGCAAGGCTGATGAGGATTTCGCTGGGCGTATTTGGGTTTCCACCTACGGACCTTCGCACCCATTTGTTCTTGTCATCTGAGAGTCGTACAAGAAGCTCAACCGCTACGAATGGGTTTTTGGCGACACTATTTCGCACTTCCCAATTGCTGTCTTTTGACAACCTGGCAATAAGTTCGTCAGAAGTATTTGAGTTGCTTGCCGCAGCGATTCGGATTGAGACGCTTTGATTTGCAGCTAGGGCTTCCAGGGTATATTGGGGCGTTGAAGGATTTTTAGCCACTGATACTTGAACTGGCTTGTTTTCGTCGTTGGCAAGTTTCGAGAGGATATTTTCGGGAGATTTCGGGTTCTTCGCCAGTTCGTTTCGCACCCGCCATGAACTATCTCCAGATAACTCATCACAAAGGGAGGGAGTAATACTGGGGTTTCGTGCTACTGAGATACGGATATCTGTTCTGGGATCTGCGATTAGCCAAGACAGGGTGGCTGGGAGAGTACTGGAATTTCCTGCTACTGCAATATGAATCAGTTTTCTTCCACTGAATGCGAGTTTGTCTAGAACATGCGGAGGAGTACTGGGGTTTCCCGCTACTGATACCCGAGTTTTCTTGCTGGGGTCTTCGGATAATGAGACCAAGACCGCAGCTGACGAGTTTAAATTGGTGCCAACAGATTTTCTTACCGATGTTTTTTGATCGCTCGCCAGCAGCGCAAGCAAGTTTTTGGGTGTGGATAAGTTGGAGGCGACGCTTCTGCGAACCTCCCAGTTATCATCTTTGCTAAGTTGGCTCAGAAGATCTGCAGGTGTACTTGGATTTGCAGACACAGCCATCCGGACCTTTTTGCGCCGATTTGAGGCTAGCACTACCAGTATTTCCGCTGCTGCATTGGTATTTCCAGCGACCGCGACGGGTATGGTTTTTGCTCTGTCATCAGTCAGCCGTACCAGCGCTTCGATAGGGGAACCTGGATTTGTCGCGACTGCGAATCGCACGGATTTATGCCTGTCGTTAGCAAGCAATGCCAGCAGTGCTGCCGGGGCATTCGGATTTGATGCCACATTTTTGCGCACCTTGACGTTTTCTATTTTTGCTAGAAAAGTGAGTGAGTCAGACGGCGTCGAGGGATTGCTTGCCACAGCGAAGCGGACCCATTTATTGCGGTCTTCGGCAAGTTGCGCCAGCACTTCGGCTGGCGTGGCGGGATTAAAGGCTACCGCGTTTCGTATGACCTCTAGGTGATGCAAAGCTAGGTGGGTGAGAACTTCCGGGTCTGTTGATGTTTGGGCCATCGACAGCTGTTCATTCAGACTTACGCCATTGAAATCAATCATGAC
>JAKBSX010000375.1 GCA_021844725.1 Actinomycetes bacterium
CTCTAGGCCAGCGTCGATCTCTCCAACTGCCTTTTGTACCGTAGAGCGGCTCATGGAGGTCGCCTCTGCCACCGAGACGATGCCACCATAACCGAGCATCCTTGCTACAGAACCGGACAGAATCGGGCGCTGTCGCTCGTCCAAGTGGGGCATTGTGACACCGAGCATCTGTGTCAGCGACTCCTCAGTGACAACGAATTCCCGCACAGCCACCATGCCGGTAGAATAATCGATTAGCCGCGCGGTATATTATCTAACGAGTCCTAACAGGGCTATTTGTCGATAGATATTGTTGTTTTTCTCTCGACAAGCACTTCGCCATGAGTACTCTTTTACTGCGAGATACTTCTCGTAAATTTTGCTGCAATTGAGATGTAAAGCTGACCCTAGGTCTTGTAAGTAATCTCTTTGTTTGGGCGACGTCGGGGGACTATCACTTATGAAAGAAATGCGAAGAGCATCGGTTTCAAGGTGAGAATTACGAGAATTAAGAGCTAGCGAAGGGTTGATGACTTAGGTGAAGAGTATAATTGTCAAGCTCAGTGGTGCTCGGGGTAGCCTAGGTGGCGGCTTTGGCTTCTTTATTGCAACTGGATTGGTTAGCCTGGCCAGTTTTCTTCTGAACCTAATCGTTAGCCGTCTCCTTGGGCCAGCGAATTATGGATCCTTTGGATCACTTCAGAACGCTTACCAGGTGCTAACCGTTCCAATAATGGCAATTGCAGCGGCGATAACACAGGCCGAGGCGTCGAAGGAGGCTAATGGAAGCCGGGGAGTCGCCATTGGTCGAGCACTAAATCGATTTTGTCAAGCTGGGCTGGCGGCTGTAGCGGTATTGGCAGTGATTTCACCAGTGGTCAGAAGCTACCTGCATTTGAACTCGATTTTGCCCGTGCTGATTCTTGCAGTTTCCATTCTTCCTGCAATTGTTACCACTGTACTTCAAGGTGTGCTAATGGGCCGATTGAAGTTTAGACCAGTAGCGGTCGCCACTATAGTTGGGACGGGTTTAGGACGTCTAATTCTTGGCGTAGCGCTAGTTGAATTAGGTATGGGATATACCGGGGCGATTGCGGCGACCGTAATTGGGCAGATAATAACCTCGGTGATTCTCGTGGCTCCACTATGGCGGGAATTCAGATCCGATGGACGAGATAGGACCGGGATTAAGCTGCGAGGAAGTTTGTTGTCGATTTCCGGATTGCTCGGTACCTGGGTATTTATATCTGAAGACACCATCCTCACGAAACATTTCTTGCCGAGTCACGAAGCTGGCCTATACGCTGCATCTGCGACAGCTGGGCGAATTGCACTTTTTCTACCGGGGGCTATCGGCCAGATCGCATTTCCGAGATTTGTGAAGTCCAAAGGGCACTACCCCGCTCTGAAGAGAGTTTTTTGGTGGTCGTTGATTGGGACTCTAGGACTCGGCTCTTTTGCCGCAATGGTGCTGCTGGTCTTACCTAGCCTTGTAATCAGGATACTCTTTGGTTCGGCATATTTGGGCGGTGTAGGCGTACTTAGAATTCTTGGTCTTGAAGCAGCGGCACTGGGGATAATTACCCTGCTGGTCTACTTCCAGTTGGCGCAAGAGTCCATTTCGTCACAGATGGCATGGATCGGGGTGGTGGCAGCGTACATTGGGCTAACATTTTTTCATGGCACGCCCGAAGATGTAGCACTAGTCATGCTCGTTTCGGCGGGTTTGACGACGCTACCGCTTTTATTCGTCTCGGTGCGCAGTCTTTACTTGTCCTCGCTGGCGATAACATGAGCCACGCTCTGTCAGAAAGTCCTCGATCATAGGTTTCGGCTGGTATTCCAGCAGCTCTTATGACTTGCCGATAACAAGGAAACCGCCGAAGGATCTAATTAAATTTGCTAAACAGAGTGTAAGCTATCTGACTAGTCAAGTATAAAACGAAGGTCACGGTCGCGGAAGAATCCCATCAGTAACTCAGGCAATGAGGCCAGACGCACCAGTGCTTGTTCTGCTTTGTTCTTGGGATCCTCAGTACTTGTCACGCCGGCTCTTCCTATACGGTCTGCCTTTACGTTCTTCCAGACCTATTCATCGGGAATCAACTGTGGAGAATAGCCGGGCAGGTAGAAGAGCCGCGGTCTTGCGTTGGTGGGAAGGACCCATTCCTTGGTCTTTTTGGATCGATGGGAAGGATGGCCAACGACGATGAGGAACACCGGGCGGTCCGGATTGTCGTCCAGTAGCGCCTCACAGAATCAATGAAAGAGTCGCTCAACACTAGACAGCGCAACGAGTTCGGCGAGTGCCTCTGGCATCCTATAGCCAAGAGTCTTTCTGGGCCGTCCATTCAAGCTTCGCTGGATCTTGCTGAGGTCGTCTGCAGAATGGGTTGAGAGGTCAGTTCCTTTGGGTAGATACTGACGAAGCAGCCCGTTGGTGTTCTCGTTCGATCCCCGTTGCCAGGGCGAGTGCGGATCGCAGAAATAGATCGGAATGCCGGTTGCGACGGTGAAGTCCTGGTGTCTGGCCAACTCTGATCCTTGGTCCCAGGTGATGGACTTAACAAGTTCCTTGGGCAACGTCCTAATCGCATTGCGCATGGCTGCTTCAACAGCGACAGCACCATGGTCGCTTGGAAGATGCAGGAGTAGGACAAAGCGGGTGGAGCGTTGGACAAGCGTGCCAACGGCGCTCTTGCCGCCTTTGCCAACGATGAGGTCTCCCTCCCAGTGTCCAGGCACAGCTCGGTCATCTACTTCGGCGGGACGCTCAGAGATCATCACCATGTTGGCAATCGGACCGCTGCGCTTACCTGATCCCTGTGGCTTTCTTTGCGTTCTTCCCGACCTCAGGCACCGAGCGAGCTCCCGTCTGAGGTCACCGCGTCCTTGCACGTAGAGTGCCTTGCAGATGGTCGCATGACCCACGCTCATCACCCCATTGCCTGGAAAGTCCACCCGAAGCCGATTGGAAATCTCCTCTGGAGACCACAGTTCCTCTAGCCATGATGTCACCTTGGCACCAAGAGCTGGGTTTGCGAGCTTTGACACTTTAGGCCTCTTGGTTTTGGTCTGTGCGTTGAGGTGGGCTGGCCAAATCCGATAGGAGTCACGTCCACCGTTAGCCTTGACCTCTCTTGTCACGGTCGAGGGAGATCTATCGAGGTATCTAGCAATCTGGCTCATCGTAAAACCCCGAGAGAGGCCGCGAGAAATCTCCTCCCGTTCATCTGCGGTCAAAGCACCTCTGCGTGGTACCCAGGTGTCGGGTTTTGCATCCCGTGACTGTCCACGTAACATGACGTCAATACCGGAGTGGGAACATCCAATCTCGCCGGCGATCTCTCTCAGGCTCTTTCCCTGTGAGCGTAGCCTTCGAGCTAAATCACGCTGGAAAGCGGTGAGGTGAGCAGTCATATCGGGTTCCTTTAGTTATGTCAGAATCTAAAGGAGATAATCGACGAAGCGTTGCGCTCACCCCTTAAACCCAAGGGTGGGTTCCCCAAGGAAAGTAGACACTCAGATTACCAACATACGATGTTGGTTGAAGGGATGTCACAATAGCAATCAGCAAAAGGAAGTTCACGCTGGAGTTCAAGGTAGATGCAGCCCATAGAGTTATCGACTCTGGTCGAAGCAGAAGTCCATCGCCCAGCAGACATTTGTCTGAGTTGGCTGGTGTACTCCCATAGCTACTCCTTTGCCGTGGGTGGGTTTTTTCTTTTTCGGTAGGGGGCTCATTCAGTCCAGCGTTACGCCAGAGCCTCTGAATGCGCTTTCTATCCACCGACCATCCTTGTTTGTTGGCCTCGCTATGGGCTCTTTTATAGCCCCATCTCGGATGCTCCAAGGCAAAGGAACCTAGCCAGGTGACCAGGGCCTCATCGGCTGGTGGTGGGATGGGTATCGGTAACCGCTGGGTTGAGCGTGATTGACCCACAACTCGACAGGCTCGTCTTTCGGATACCCCGAAGCGCCGCTGCAGCACACATACTGCACTGCGGCGACGACTCGGGGTTAGAAGTTTGGTGAGTAGCAAGGGGGAATCTCACCCCCTTGCTCTCGCAGGACCGGACGTGAGACTCTCGCCTCATCCGGCCCCCACAGGTCGGTTATTGGTGTTGGGGACGGCATGCCAATGCACAAAGAGTTCCGGTTGGGAGCGCCTCACGGTGTCCAACCATTTCCATGCAGCGACCGGCCGCCCCTTTAATCGTTTGAACTTTTGCATGGCCCAGCGAACAAGATGTTCATCAGTGCGCTGCACCAGGAAGTACAACTCAGAGCGATAGAAGGCTCCATAGTAATTGATCCAGCCTCGTACCATAGGATTGATTTCCATGGCGAGTCTGGAAAGGTCCGTTCCACTGCGCCGGTTGAGATGTAGACTCCTCAGCTCCTTGCCGACCGCC
>JAKBSX010000376.1 GCA_021844725.1 Actinomycetes bacterium
CCCAGCCATGCCCCGCTAGCAACTGCACCCAACCATGCACCGGTACCAACTGCACCCAGCCATGCACCGGTAGCAACTGCACCCAACCCTGCACCGGTACCAACTGCACCCAACCCTGCACCGGTACCAACTGCACCCATCATGTGCCAACGCCGATACCCGTCCATCATGTGCCAACGCCGATACCCGTCCATCATGTGCCTTGGTCATGTAAAGGAACAACATGTACACCTAGTCCGTTGCCACGTGGTCACAAATATCCTCCGAACTCAGTTACATCCGCCTGTCCTAAAAATGAGCATTGTGTTGTGCCCACGCGAACTGTTGTGTCGTGCAGTCCGACTCAACAAAACTTTGGACATGTTCGACCGTTCGCATGCAGCGTAAGTGTGATACCGGTCTACGGTGGAACCATACCTGGAGGTACCGTAACGGTTCATCGCGGTAACCAATCATTCTCATTTAATGCTAGGATTTCTTCACGGTATAAGCTAGCTCCTTGGGACGTTGTTAATATTGGTTCATACGCCTTGGACGCATCTTACAGCGGATATCATATTGGTAAAACCCGGTACTTAGCCTCTCAGGGAGGTGTCGTAGTAACTATAGGAGCTCTGGTATGTGCGGTTCCAAGTAACGGAGATGGAGTATCTTGGTGGTTTGCTTCTTCGTTACCTTGGTGGTTATTTATAGTCGCTATCTTATCTATGGTTGCATGGATTCTGCTTCGTCGTAGGTACAACGCGGCTTCAATTGCTCGTGATAGTGAGCTGGAATCATCGTTGGCTTCAGTAGATGACGAGGATAAGGAGGAAAATTGATGGATATTGTAGCAATTTGTGTATCTTTTGGATCATCCATAGCATCCAGGGTGTTCGCTGTTTTGATTCCATGGGTACTATTAGCGGCAGTGGTGGTAGGTGGTCTGATACTGCGACACCAGTTCAAAAAGTCTGATCAGGTTGCAGCCTACCGAAAGGCCATAGCCATACGAACCGCTCCGACTGAACACGATACACCCTAAATATGTAACCAAACCTATAGTCTGGTAGGGGGACACGTAGGTGTCCCCGATATAGATAACATTAAGGAGATAAAATGACAAACAGAGCGGAAAGTGATAGGCGCTACAGGCAAGGGATAAAAGTAGCAATTCTTTCTCTTCCTACGTGTTCCCCATTCCTGTTGATTTTTAACGAATATGGGAGGTCGGTATGACATTAAAAACTGTCACAGGCTCCGCTGTGGGTACACCGGATAGTCTGGCGTTGCGCGAGATAACTCACGACGAATTGCAGAGTGGTACACGCTACATTACGCTAGGCAATTCACTTGGCTGTATACCGTTTAAGAATCAAAGTCAGTATTGCGTGTCCTGCGGCGAGGAGATTTTTCTTCTTAACGGTATTCGGTTCACGCTATGGGCGAATTTGCAACTGCCACGAACTGAGGCAGAGGTCGAGGAGTTGCTAAGCTCCGGGCTAAATGGCCTCGCTGAACAGGAAGAGGTCGTACATGAGTGGTCTGAATTGAAGAACATGCATTTGGTTGTCCATCTGTCAAAGGGCCAAAGAGACATCTTGGATTGGCACGACATTTGCCCAATGGCGCAAGGTGTCGGGCTAGGAGAAGATTTGGAAACGCCAGGAGTATTTCTTGTGGCTATGCAGAACGGAGAGCTGGCAGCACGTGTCAATGTTGCCGGGTATCTATTCTGGGGTCTTAGCAACAATCGGCGCAGCGCGCGTGAAATTGTGGACATTGTTTGCCAGATTTTGGGGGTGTCGCAGGAAGAGGGGTTGGAACTGCTCGATGCGCCACTTCTATTCGAATCGCTGTTGCAGGTCGGAGCGTTGCGACTTAATTTGTTGGATACGTAGAGTAACATGAGTGGAGAGCCTACTACTGCCATCCGTGGTGAGATACGAGGCATCATGGAGGAAATAGTCAATGGATTGGGATCTCGGCAGATGAGAATCGGAGAAGCAATTGTTTCTCTTCCTACGTGTTCCCCATTCCTGTTGATTTTTAACGAATATGGGAGGTCGGTATGACATTAAAAACTGTCACAGGCTCCGCTGTGGGTACACCGGATAGTCTGGCGTTGCGCGAGATACTCACCGACTACGAAACACAAGATGGTCCTCGCTACGCTACGTTGGGCGTTCCACTCAGTTATATCCCAGTTAAAAGCCCAGATCGGCATTCCGTGGCCTGCGGCGATAACATTTTTTTTCTTAGCCACAGCCAGTTCATGTTATGGATGGCTTTGCAAGTGCCGCAAAGCGAGACGGAGATTCAAGAATTGCTGGCATCTGGTATAAATGGATTAGTTGATTCTGGGCCACTCGCTGATGAGTGGTCTGCATTACAGGAACTGCGTTTGGTCGTCCAGCTACCAGGGGACCAAAGTGACATTTTTGATTGGAACGAAGTTTCCTTGGTGGCGCAAGGCTTCGGGCTGGGAGAAGATTTAGAAATGCCAGGGGCATTTCTTGTTGGTTTACAGAACGGGGAGGTAGCGGCGCGCGTAAATCTTGCTGGATATCTATTTTGGGCTTTTTGTGATAATCGGCGTAGCGTGCCCGAAATTGTGGAGCTTGTTTGTGGGGCTTTGAGTGTTTCACAAGACCATGGCTTGCAACTGCTTGACATACCACTACTATTACGAGGGCTGTTACAAAGTGGAGCGTTGCGACTTAATTGGTTGAATGCGTAGAGTAACATGAGTGGCTGGCAGGAATTGGTGGTAACTAATTACTGGAATACTCACTCCCCGAACGCCCGCAGGACTATACGCCAACGATCAAACGATATCAGCCACCCTGAAAAGCCAATTTCTCAGCAACCGAACTTCTAACCATCACCCAGATCGCTATAAATATGTAACCAAACCTATAGCCTGGTATAATTGAACTGTGGCAACAGATCAGTTTTGGACGATATTTGGTATGTTCATTGTACTACTTGGAATGATAGTCGGTGCCATCGTATCTATGGGTAAACTGTTTTCTAAGCTGGACACCAAGATAGACTCCGTGGCAGCAGAACTCAGACAAGAGATTCACGGTCAGGCTATTAGGATAGATCAGGTGTTGCTGGCTGTAGGAGATCTCAGGTCGGACATGGGCAAACTCCAAGGCGACATAAAAATAATTCAGAACCACCTGGGTCTTTCACAGACTGCCTAGTAACCAGGCTATCTCCAACTGTTCAACATCTGTCACTACGCGTATCGAGTCCTTTTCGCCACCAACCAGGCTCCCGCCAACACAAAACATCCGGCCGGTTTTGATAGCCCAAGCCGATCCACCATTATGGCATAGCAACCTATTGTTCCTTGCATCACCCACGTCACATTACACCATCCGAACCGTTCCGAGCACCTCGCACGACTCGACTCCCCGAACGCCCGCCGGACTATCCGCCAACAATCAAACGATACCAGCCACCCTGAAAAGTCAATTCCTCAGCAACCGAATTTCTAACCAGTACCCAGACCGCTATGGTATAATGATCTATATGGATACGCTGGATATTATTCGAGAACTGGAGAGAGATGAGGCATTGCGTGCGTCTCTCAGGGCGGTTCTTCTTGGCGATGATATTCTTAGTCTGCCTAATGAGATACGCCTGTTGGTAGCAGAGGTAAGAAAGCTGGCAGAGTCGCAACAACGCACCGAAGAGGCACAGAAGCGCACCGATGAGACCGTCAAGGAATTAGCTTCTGCACAAAAACGGACAGAAGAAGCCCTGGTGCGCACCGATGAAACCGTTAAGGAATTGGTCGTAACCGTAGCTGAACTGGCCGAAGCACAGAAGCGCACCGATGAGACCGTTAAGGAATTAGCTTCTGCGCAGAAGCGCACCGATGAGACCTTTAAGGAACTGGTCGTAACCGTAGCTGAACTGGCCGAAGCACAGAAGCGCACCGACGTAACCGTAGGCGAGCTGAAAGAGAGCGTGAACAGACTTAGTGAAAGCTTGGGCGTGGTAGCCGAAGAAGAATCGTGTGCAGCAGTACTTCTTTCAGTTGCCCATCAAAAGGGGTGGACCGAACTCGATGTACCTGGTCCTATTGATGTAGGAGACGGCGAGGTGGACGTGAGAGGCAGGTTCGATACACCCGAAGGTGAGATAGTAATATTGGCAGAGGCGAAATCACGTCTTCGTGGAAGCCATGTGACAAAATGGGCGAATCGAGTCAAAAATCCATCCTGGCAAAGTAAGTTCTTGTATCCAGACTTTGACGGGAAAGTGCTCCCCTACGTGTATGGCACACTTATCTATAGTGACGCAAGGGAGCAAGCAATAAAACATGGAATAGGTATAATCAAATACGACGGAGAGCATCTGGCCCCCCATCCGCTCTGACGATTCTACGCACCAGCTC
>JAKBSX010000377.1 GCA_021844725.1 Actinomycetes bacterium
TGCAGAAAGACCAGGAACCAGAACAAAGTTAAGGCGCTTAGGGACAGAATGTCAGAACTGAAAGTGCGTATCGCACAACTCAGGGAGCAGGAGGAACTGAACTCCATTCGCCCCGAGATTGATGGTTCTGAGGTAATGAATTTGCTTGATATCCCGCCTTCCCGCACGGTGGGTGAAGCCCTTGATTACCTTCTTGAGATACGTCTGGAAGAAGGAATCTTGGGTCGTGAGGAAATTATTGCCAGATTGAAGTCCTGGTGGGAAGCGAGAAATCAAAGCTATCCCGATGAGTGACACTGGAGCGAGTCTTTGAACCTGAGAGTTATTTGTGGGCTTTTATCAGCATTATCTCAGGGTGTTTCGCCAGGTTTTCGGCCAGTGGCAGTTCGAGGATCTGATCGACGGAGAATCCGGACCGCTTTAGTAACGAGAACGTTTCCGAAAAAGTGGGTATGGTTACTTTTTCAGGAAGCGGAAATGGAAAGGTTCCATTCAGGCTTGAACCATCTATCATTTCCTTGCTTCCGTAGCCTAGGTTTCCCCCAACAGAGGGGTCTGAGCTGAAATGTAGCGCCAGGGGGTGAAGGATTCCAAATACTAAAAGTCCCTGATCTTTGAGTACCCTTTGCAACTGCCTGAACACCCTGGCAATGTCTTTTGCTCCGCAAAAAGATATTGCACTTATGGCGAGGTCGATGGATTCTGCCGGACAAAAGGCCAAGTCAGCAAGTTCATTGTGGCGAATTTCGAATTTTAGCTCGCTCTGTTCCTGAAAGCGCTTAATTTCGACAAATCGCTGTTTAGATTCCTCGATCAAAATTGGGGTAGCACCTTGAGCGACAAAGGAGGAAGAGAGAGCCTCGTTGGCATATCCAAGCTCAAGAACTCTCTTGCCCCTCACATTGCCGGCTAGGCGAAGTACCTCATGCGTAAGATAATCGACCGATTCCAACTGACCCCTTTAGTCCTTTGATGCAAAGGCATTCACCATTTCTTGTGCGACCTGGTCGCGGTACTGAACCGGCGGAGACTTCATAAAATATGCTGAAGGCCCAAGAAGCGGACCGCCAATGCCTTTGTCAAGAGCAATCTTCGCACACCTCAGTGCATCGATAATAACCCCTGCAGAGTTGGGAGAGTCCCAAACTTCAAGTTTTAACTCAATATTCAGGGGAACATCACCAAAATTGCGGCCTTCAAGCCGGATGTATGCCCATTTGCGGTCCTCAAGCCACGAGACGTGATCCGATGGTCCGATGTGGACATTGCTGGATTCGATCCCATTGTCAATCTGGGAAGTCACGGCCTGGGTCTTTGAAATCTTCTTGGATTCCAATCGCTCTCTTTCCAGCATGTTCTTGAAGTCCATGTTCCCGCCGACATTCAACTGATAGGTGCGATCAAGCACCAGTCCCCGGTCTTCAAATAGACGTGCCAATACCCGGTGGACTATGGTGGCTCCGACCTGGCTTTTGATGTCGTCACCGACGATCGGGACGCCGGCATCAGTGAATTTTTTCGCCCACACTGGATCTGACGCAATAAAGACTGGAATTGCATTGACGAAAGCTACTTTGGCATCGATGCAGGCCTGGGCGTAAAATTTTTGAGCTTCCTCCGATCCTACCGGGAGATAGCTAACCAGTACATCCACCTTGGCATCTTTAAGCGCTTTGGTGACATCGACAGGAGACTCAGGAGACTCTTCTATGGTCATTCTGTAGTATTTTCCCAGACCATCAAGAGTAGGTCCTCTGAGTACAGTCACTCCCAGGTGATCAACATTTGCAAACTTGATGGTGTTGTTCTGCCCAGAAAAGATAGCTTTGCTCAGGTCTGTACCGACTTTTGTGGCATCGACATCGAATGCCTGGACGACTTCCAAATCACCTACATGATAATCGCCCAGAACAACGTGCATCAAACCTGGTACCGACTCAGTTGGATCAGCATTCCTGTAGTACTCGATACCTTGGACCAAAGAACTTGCACAGTTGCCAACCCCTGCAATAGCTACTCTAATTTTACTCATCTGAAAGTCACCTTTCTTATTGTGATAATTGGTTGTCGACCTCAGTAGAGATCGTTACGTCTGTTTTCGAATTATGGATCAGCTCTTCTTCTTTTTCGATCAGGCTTTCGATCCAGGCCAGGTCAGAGGAGCTTGTCGACCTGAAGTGCTCCAAGATCAGTTCCACATAGGGTTCGAGAGCGTAGCGCTTTTTCTCGGAGGTTCTGCCGGAGGATTTGAATCCGGTCAGAATCCGGTCTCTGCGGTCTTTGAGCATCTTGAGGCGCATTTCAGGATCAAGATGCTTAGCAAATGCAAGCCGAACTGAAAAGCTCTTTTCGTCGTTAGCGTAATCGTTATTTAAAAGTTCAAAAAAGAGCGAGCTACCGAAATCGGTTATCCCGTATACCTTCTTGTTTCTGGAACCCCGTGAGTTTTCGATTGCCCCCCGGAATGCCGCTCTTTCGCCACCAAGCGAGCCAGTCATTGGAACTGATGACATAAGAGGCCTAGCTTCAACTGCTTTCACAGCACCTTTGGATTCAAGCCTCGCAAGAGCTGGATAAAGCGATCCCCAAGACACCCGCATTATTGGTTCAAACGACTCAGTGATTCGTTTTTTGAGTTCATAGCCGTGCATGTCCTGCTCTTTAAGCAGTCCCAGCACTACCAGTTCCAATGAGTTTGATGCAGATGCCATAATTTTTCTTTTTACTTGCCGGAAATTGAATTAGCGGAGTTCGCGTTCAATACTTCTCTTTTCTATAAGTATATATTGCGATTTGTTATATCGTATCGATATATCGAGAAACTATCAATTGTTGAGGTAACAAGAATACTTAAATATCGATAAATTGAAAATTCTCTTGTCAGTTTCGGTGAAATCCTTATACCGTGTACGTAATGAGTGGAGCATCTTCAAGAACTGGAACTTCAACTGGCGAGTACGCCAGCGTAGAATATCTTCTTGCTAAGAGGGCTATCCTGAGGGAGTTCAAGGCTGGTCAGATTGCCAAGTCTGACCTCTGTGACGCCCATCCGGATCTCATTAGGGCTGCAAAAGCTGTGGGGGTTCCTTCTGGTGAAGTGTGTGAAGTATGCCAGGTAGGTGACATCGTTCATATTTCTTATGCATTTGGGCCAAAGCTTCCGGCGCATGGACGCTGCATTGCCGGCTCGGATGAGTTAGCCAAGCTTCGTGCCAATTTCGATGAATTCACATGCTATGTGGTCGAAGTGTGCCCAGAGTGCCATTGGAATCATCTGGTTAGAAGGTTTTAGGAGTTTCATTTCAGGACTGTATTTAATTCTTGAAAATTGATAGGATGCTCTTGACGCCTGTAGCCTGTGTGCGCGGGACGTTGGAGGATTATTATGTCGGGTGAAAAAGTCTCTGTTCCGCAGATTCGGGCCCAGAAGGTGAGTTCGGGCCAGCCGCCAATAGCAATGATTACTGCCTATGACGCACCGGGTGCACGAATAGCTGATGCTTCAGGCGTGGATGTGATTTTGGTCGGTGATTCCCTGGCCATGGTTGTACTCGGCTACGATGATACGTTGTCGGTGACCGTCGAGGATATGGCATACCATAGCGCCGCAGTCGCCCGAACTAAACCAAGAGCTCTGATCGTAACTGACATGCCCTGGATGTCGTATCATACTGGACCGGTCGACGCAGTGATAAACGGAGCAAAGCTGATTCGCTCTGGTGCTGAAGCAGTCAAGCTGGAAGGTGGGAGAAGCAGGCTGGAGGCAGTTAAGGCACTGGTGGACAGCGAGATCCCGGTGATGGGTCATCTTGGCCTCACTCCGCAGTCGGTTCATGCGTTCGGTGGGTATTCGGTGCAGGCCAAAACCAAGGAGGCTGCAAAGCGGATGCTGGAAGACGCGGTCGAGTTGCAGAATGCTGGAGTATTTTCGATTGTACTTGAAGCTATTCCTCAAGTGGTGGCTCAGGTGGCAACAAAGGTGCTAAGCATCCCCACCATTGGTATTGGAGCCGGGTTAGACTGCGATGGCCAAGTATTGGTATTCCACGATGCACTCGGACTTTCATTTGGACATAAGCCAAAGTTTGTAAGACGCTACGCCAACCTGGCGGAGGAATCGGTCAAAGCAATTGAGAGCTATGTTCATGACGTCAAGATGAGACAATTTCCCAGTGCCGAAGAGACCTACCAAGTAAATCAGGTCGAATTCAGCGATTTTACTTTTTAAGTTTTTGGCCTGGGAATCACTGGAAAATCAAAGGACTGTATAAGTTCCGATATTTAACTAATGCATCCACACCCGGCGGCATCCGACTATTGTATTTGGTGGAAATGATCTGTGACTGCTTTAGTTAAATATCGGAACTTATACAGTCCTTTGATTTTCCAGTGA
>JAKBSX010000378.1 GCA_021844725.1 Actinomycetes bacterium
AGCTACGTGTTGGAAAGCCGGCAGGTGACGAGGCAACCGCATTTAGGTAACAATTAGTAGGGTATTTAGTGATGCCGGCACGAACCATTTCGACGTCGCAGGTGACCACGCAGCCTTTTTCTAAAGCGTCAATTCCGATTTCGATCGCCTTAGGAGAAAACAGCAGCGACTGTCCTAGTTCGAAGTCCGCCGTTGCATGGACGATGCGTTTAGCAATTTCACCTTCCAATTCGGAGTAGCGAGTTGCATCGAAGTTTTCGTTTATGACTTCATAACTCTGTGATTCAATTGGGTGTTTCAAGTCCCACCTCTCTAATTGCATCCCTGGGACATACTTCAATGCATTCATCACAGAGATCGCAAAGACGATGGAGAATCTCTGGTTTGAGCTGATTTTTGACGAGAGCCCTCGAGTGACACGTTGAAATACAAATGCCGCAAGCGGTACATGAGTCATTTATTTCCAGTTTTAAAATTTCAATCACAGGAGCTGTCACTTAAATTCTGTATCCCCTTGGTGTAAATATATAGTCGCCGAAACGCGTAGTGGTGGAAGAACCGATGATCACCACGGAGTTCATGTCTACAATGCCCGGGTCCACTGAATCGAGGGTGGAGATTAATTTCTGTTGGTTTTGTCGACCCACGTTTTTTACAATTGCTACCGCTGTTTGCGGTTTTCTATGCTTAGCGATAATGTCAAGTGCTTTCGGAAGTTGCCAGGTTCTGGTTTTAGATTGTGGATTGTAGATAACTATTGTTATGTCTGCCTCAGCAAACTTCTCTATTCTGTTCTCAATTGTCTCCCATGGGGTGAGAAGGTCAGAAAGCGAGAGATATGCGTGATCGTGGCCCAATGGGGCACCAAGCAGGGCACCGCTGGCAAGACCGGCGGTGATGCCGGGTACAACGGAGACCTCGGGAAGGTCCGTGGGTTTGGTGCCATTTGAAATTGAGGTGGAATGAAGAACTTCAAATGTGATTGACGCCATCGCGAATACCTCTGGATCCCCTGAACATACAATCGCAGTCGATCTCCCAGCACTTGCATATTCAAGCGCCAACTTCACTCTTTTGAGTTCATCACCGATGGGGGAGCGAATTATCAATTGGTGTGGGGAAAGTAGCTCCTGGCATTGTTCGATATAGGGCTGATAGCCTATTACCACTTCGGATCCCAACAGCGCTTCTACCGCTTGTGGTGTGCGCATCATGGATGAGCCAGGGCCTAAACCTACCAGTTTTATGGATCCCGCGGGTCTAATCCTGGCGATCGATACCGTGGCCTTGACACTTTTTTCTTTGGTAACCAGAAGTTGTCCAAATCGTGAGCCCAAAATTGCTGCGGCTTCTGAAACTGACCGGGTGCCAACGTGATCACGGACAGCCTCTGAACCGTTAGGTACGTCTACCTGGTCCAGCTGCTCTGCTGTGAATGATTCAATTTCAATGCCCTGTCCCACGATCGCCGGATGATCCCTACGAATTTCGATGGTGGCTATTTTAGCCACAGCTCTGATGTCGAGCGAATTCCGTTCAAGTACGGTCTCGATAAGCGAGCCAACCTCTGCCGCCGAGGCGTCACTTGAGCATCCTATTCCTAATACAAGGGACGCAGGAATAAGCTGAACCTCTGGGGAAGCCTTGTTTTCAGAGAGTTTCATCTTTTTGTCTGAAATAATGATTCGGGCCGGTCCAGCGCCATTTTTCAGGTTTATCGGACCGGGCCAATTGATTTCATTATCGATAACAGGATCAAGCCCTTCCAGCATCAACTCAATCAGAGCAGCCACTTCTCCCTGAGCGCTGAATCCGCTCAGACCGTCGGCTGCGGATATACCTTTTTTTTCAGATGCGGTGGTAATCACCGCGGTAGAACCTTTTCTGGAGCTGAGCTCTGAGGCCAACCGGTTCGCGCCTCTGTGTCCACCTAGGACAGGAATTACGAACTCGCCACTTTCGTCAATTGCTATTACCACCGGGTCAGTATCTTTATTGAGGTTTCTGTTTGCAAGCAGTCTTACAACAATGGGCAATGCCATCACCAGAACCAGCGAATTGGCTTGATTCCAGTACCGGTCCAAAAATTGAGAGGGCAGACCTACCTCAACTTTAAGTCCAAGTCCTATGGCTGTTTTTGCACCTCGCTCGTTTATGGCTAGTGAGTAAATATTGGACGTATCGAAATTCACGGCAGAAATCCCCAGGTTAAAAAAACAGGGTTTTCTCCTGAAAGACGCCATGAGCCGTCCGGGAGTTTCTTGCCTGTTGGAAGTATCACCTGCATCAGATTACCGAGAATGTCCGCAGATTCCACCGCTCTATTAATAGAGGCGTAACTTGCCAGCACAAATGTTGGTCGGGTCAGAGTTTCCCGGAGTCTCCGTACTACCGCGATTCCTCCCCCTCCAATAAAGATTGCATCTGGATCTGGCAATGAAGGAAGTTGTTTGGCTGCGTCGCTATTGAGGATTGTCGCATTTTCGAGGTTGCCGCAGTTCAATTGAAGCAATCTGAGTGAAATTGGATCCTTGTCGATGAGTACAAGCTGAGTCTCAGGCAGGCGATTTCTAACCGAGAGTGCTATGCTTCCACTGCCAGCCCCGATATCCCATAGACATTTTTTGCCGGTGTCCAAGTGGGGTTGAAGTTTTGAGACTATAACCTCTCGGACTTCCTCCTTGGTAATCATTCCCCGTCGGTGGTACGGTTGGCCACTCCTGTGTGCTAGGACATGATTTCCCACTGTGGCCTCTGGCCGTCTTTCCCGCAATACAATCAGGATCGAAAGACTGTCGAATGTCTTTTGACATATGGACTGAAGTGACAGTTCCTCGATTAACTCGTCTTGGTAGCCGATCCTCTGTAATACAAAACAGTGCTCAAATGTTGCCCTGGCATCAAGGAGTATCTGTGCGATGAAATCCGGGGGATTATCTGGAGAGCAAAGGACAGCGAGTTTCAGATAGGGGTCACTCGAGTCCACAGCATCGAGAAGCTTCATTAAGAAGTCTCCGTAGCGTCTTCCATGTGCACTGATTACTACAGCATCTTCCCAGTTGAGCCCTATGCGGGCGAAAGCCAAAGAAATCGATGATGAAGATGGATGGACAGCTAGAGGTATATCAGGCCAGGCTTGCGCGATAGACCTTACGATTCCAAAATATCCGGGGTCACCTGAAGCGAGCACCAGAACGTTCCCCTGGTGGGATTCAATTTCAGCTAACATGGCTCTGTCAGTCGCTTCCCAGGTTTGAACAGGTATCCCGGTTTTGCTCAAGAGCTCTGACAGCAACTGAATTTGCCTTGTGCTGCCCAGCAGTACGGAACTCGATTGCGCCAATTCAATGAACGCATCATCTGTCATACCTATCGTTCCATTACCTTCGATGCCGATTACGCTTATCGTGTCAGGCATGTGCTATGACCGATGACCCTTCGAAATCAACCATTATCACAGAAATGTCGATTGTGTCCGAAACGTAATTGGCGCATGCCCGCTTGGCCAGTTGGCAGAGGATCGTTAAAGGCTCTGTCTGCTGCTCCTCTATGCACACTTCATAGAAATGCCTGGCAGTGTTGGTGGCTGTAGCAGCTTCAATCACCTTTTGACTTGCACCGGCTTTTAGGGCTGCCTCAAGCAGGATCTGGTTATTTATGTCCGACCGGTGAAAATGCGTCATCATAACTTCGTTGGCTAATTTTGAGATTTTACCTGCCATCCCCACCCAGCTGACTTTGATTATTGCCCGACTTTGCGCTCTTTTTAGCGCAATTCCAGTGAAGTCACCAACTTCAACAAAGCAGACTTTGTCGAGATGGGAAAATAGTTCCATAGCGCAGGTTTCAGAGCGCGATCCGGTGGCAAGCACGATTTCTTTTTCCCTCTGCGCAGCTGCCACGTCAATCTGCTGTACCACTGAGGCTCGATAGGCTGAAGTGGAAAATGGGCGTACAATTCCGGTTGTCCCCAGTATGGAGATTCCACCAAGTATCCCCAGCCGTTCATTGGTGGTCCGTAGCGCCATATCTTTCCCCCCGGGAACGCTGAATGTGAGTTCGAGTCCCTTTTCAGTTACTTCCCTGACTGCAGCTTTAATCATTCTTGAAGGTACCGGGTTAATCGCAGGTGCTCCAACTTCTAGTCCAAGCCCAGGTTTGGTTATCGTGCCGATACCGTCACCAGCGATATAAATAAGTTCACTCTGGTTATCGAGCAGCTTGGCATGCACTGTGATCCTTGCCCCGTCCGTGCAATCCGGGTCATCTCCGGCATCTTTTACCACTACGGCTCCGCCTGTTCCACTGTCTTCGACCGGAAAGGAGATTCGTTTTCCGGAAGGTATTGCGATTTCAACCTCCCTGGGCAGCTCTCCCGTGAGCGTTAATAAG
>JAKBSX010000379.1 GCA_021844725.1 Actinomycetes bacterium
AGGCGATAATGGCTGGTACTAAGGCCAACGAACGCCCCGGTACCCGGGCAGTGCTCAGCTCCTACAGAGCCTCTGCGTATAAGTTTAGAGAGGTTCTTGATCTAATTCGGGGTCTTGATGTCAAAACAGCCAGGGAAATCTTGTCTGGTTTGGATCGCGACGTCGCTGCAGTTATTGGGAAGCTTCTCGATTCCGCCGTGGCAAATGCCGTGAACAACGACTCGATCCCCGCTGACGAACTATTCGTAGCTTCTTGTTTTGCCGATGAGGGCCCCACTATGAAGAGGTTCCGGGCTCGCGCCAGAGGCAGGGCCGGAGCGATTAGGAAGCGTACGGCTCATGTCACCATCATTGTCGCTCGTCTTTCAGATGAGCGTCTTCAGGTGGTCAGATCCAAGAGGGCCGCAGAAGATGCAAATAGACGGGCTCGTCGTGTAGCCCGTACTCGAGGCGGCGCCACAGAGAGGCCGAAGGCTTCGTCAGTTGGTACCGAATCTCCCGAGGCTTCGTTTAGTGCCACCCCTCTAGTCGATGAGGTTTCCTCTTCGGCAACTGAGAGTAATGCACCCGTTGATACTGAGTTGGAAAGTGAAGCAGTGGTGGAGGCTGTGGCAGAGGCGAGTGCCGTGGAGTCGTCACAGGCTGAAGAGATCAGCGAGTCAGTGGAGTCGGAGATAGTTGATGAAAGTTCCGATTCTTCAGAGCCTGAAACAGAGGAGAAGTAGATGGGTCAGAAGGTAAATCCCTATGGATTCCGCCTGGGTGTAACCACCGACTGGAAGTCAAAATGGTTTGATGACCGCACGTATCAGGACTCGGTTATAGAGGATTGGCGAATTAGAGATTTTCTTTCCACCGATCTAGAGTCTGCCGCAGTTTCTAGGATCGAGGTCGAGCGTACCCGTGACAGATTGAAAGTTGACATTCACACCGCTCGTCCAGGAATTGTGATAGGCCGTAAGGGAGCCGAGGCAGAGAGATTGCGGGCCAAGCTGGTGGAGATCACCGGGAATTCGAAGATTCAGCTCAACATCCAAGAGATTAAGCAACCTGAATTGGATGCCGCTTTGGTGGCTCAGGGAATTGCTGACCAGCTCTCTAGGCGGGTTAGTTTTCGGCGAGCGATGAAGCGAGCCATACAGTCAGTTGAAAAAGCTGGCGGGTTGGGTGTGAAGGTTCAGTGTTCAGGGCGTCTCGGTGGAGCAGAGATGTCCCGAAAGGAGCAGTACAGAGAGGGTCGAGTTCCTCTCCATACGCTGCGAGCCGATATTGATTACGGGTTTCGTGAAGCTCGTACCACTTTTGGTCGCATCGGGGTGAAAGTGTGGATTTACAAAGGGGATATTCTTCCCTACAAAGTTTCTTCCAGTGAGCAAGGCGCTAAAGAGATTCCAATCACTGAGCCATCCAACCGGCCAAAAAGGGTAGTTAGCGCCGGTGGTGGTCGAAGGCGACCAGGTCTGGGAGACCCGGGTTCGAATCCTGAGACTGCTTCAACCGCGATTGGCCAGGAGGTGGAGCCCGAGGAAATAACTGAGGTGACTCCCGTTGTTATAGCTGGGCCAGTAAACGATGATCTTGAGAAGTTGCTAGCTGAAGAGGAAGACATTGAGCGCCGTACCCGCGACGGCCACCATGAAACTCCTCACTTCAAGCGGGAGGTTGACTAACAATGTTGATGCCAAGAAAAGTTAAACACCGCAAGGTGCAGCGAGGACGTCGGTCAGGTCTGTCAAAAGGCGGCAACGAGCTCAATTTTGGAATTTACGGTATTCAGGCACTTGAGGCGTGTTGGTTAACCGCAAGACAAATCGAGGCTGCACGTGTCGCTATGACCCGGCACGTACGTCGTGGTGGAAAGGTGTGGATTCGGGTGTTCCCGGATAAGCCTGTGACTCAGAAGCCTGCGGAAACCCGCATGGGTTCCGGTAAGGGTAACCCAGAGTTTTGGGTTGCTGTGGTCAAGCCGGGAAGAATTTTGTTTGAGTTGGACGGAGTTTCAGAAGAGTTGGCCCGAGCCGCCATGGAAAGAGCAATTCAGAAGCTCCCGATTAAGGCTCGGTTCATAGTCAAAGAATTCGCCAAGGTGAGCGGAGGTGAGAAGTAATGGCAAGGGTTGCTGAACTTAGGGGTCTATCAGAGGATGAATTGACCACAAAGCTGGTCGAGAATCAGTCAGAGCTTTTCAATCTTCGTTTTCAGGTTGCAACTGCCCAGTTGGCAAATGTAGCTCGAATTCGCACTTTGAAGCGTGAGATTGCAAGAATCTCCACCTTGTTGCGTGAGCGGGAGCTTGGACTCACAAAGGGCGGGGAATAGATTATGAGCGATATAGAAAGCACCCAGATGGAAGAAACTAGTCGTATCAATCGTCGTAAGTTTCGTGAAGGGACGGTAATTTCCGCCTCGATGGACAAGACCTTGGTGGTTGCGGTGATAGAGAGAGTTCGTCACCAGCGTTACAAGAAGACAGTTCAACGAACGAAGAAGCTTTATGTACACGACGCCAATAATGAGGCGGGTATTGGTGACAGCGTCCGCGTAGCAGAGACTCGACCCCTGTCGAAGCTTAAGCGTTGGAGGCTTGTGGAAGTTCTGGAGCGTGCAAAGTGATTCAGCAAGAGACAAGACTCAAAGTGGCAGACAACTCCGGCGCCCGCGAGGTGTTATGCATTAAGGTTCTTGGTGGTTCACGACGTCGATATGCCTCTATTGGCGACGTCTTCGTAGCTGCCGTAAAGGACGCGATTCCAGGGGCTGCAGTTAAAAAAGGTGACGTTGTCAAGTGCGTGGTTGTCCGGACCACCAAAGAGCGTCGTCGTAGTGATGGCTCCTACATTCGTTTCGATGAGAATGCTGCTGTTTTGATCAATGATCAAAAGCAACCCCGAGGAACCCGTATCTTTGGTCCAGTTGGGCGTGAACTTAGGGACAAGCAATTCATGAGGATCGTTTCTCTTGCACCGGAGGTGATTTAGTTGAGGCTGCACAAAGGTGACAAGGTAAAGGTTCTTAGTGGTAAAGACGCAGGTAAAGAGGGTGAGATAATCACTGTGTTGCCTAAAGACGGCAAGGTGATTGTCGAAGGCGTGAATTCTGTGCGTAAGCATCAGCGCCCGACAAAGGCGATGCAAAATGGTGGGATTTTAGACAAGTTGATGCCTATCCAGGCTTCAAACGTGGCCATCGTCTGCTCTAAATGCGGAGTAACTCGAATTGCCTACAATATCGAGGAGTCTGGTGTTAAAAACAGAGTCTGTCGTAAGTGTGGAGGTGATTTGTAATGGCGCAAGGGACTATTGAACGTCCACGTCTAAAAGCACGTTATGACGCAGAACTTCGTGTACAGCTAAAAGAGTCGCTCGGCTTGGCGAATATTATGCAGGTGCCAAGGTTGGAAAAGATTGTTCTCAACATTGGAGTAGGTCGAGCACTGCAACAGGCTTCCCAGTTGGAAGGTGCTTTGAGGGACCTGGAGATTGTGACTGGCCAGAAGGCTGTTTCTACCCGGGCTCGTAAATCTGTGGCTGGTTTTAAGCTTCGAGAAGGCAATGCCATTGGCGCCAAGGTCACTTTGAGAGGTGACAGGATGTGGGAGTTTTTCGATCGCCTTGTCAGCATCTCGATTCCGAGGATCAGGGACTTTAGAGGATTGAACCCTAAAGCTTTCGATGGCAAAGGAAACTACACATTTGGTGTAACCGAACAGCTCATCTTCCCTGAGATCGAATACGACAAGGTTGATACGGTAAGAGGTATGGACATAACAATTGTGACTTCAGCACTGAACGACGATGAGGGTCGTGCGCTGTTGAGCGCATTTGGTTTCCCATTCAAGCGGGAAGGGTAACGGGAGCATCATGGCCAAGAAGGCATTGATTAATAAGCAGCAGGCAACCCCTAAGTTCAAGGTGCGTGCGTATACCAGATGTAGGCGTTGTGGCCGACCTCATTCGGTTTTTCGTAAGTTTGGGCTTTGTAGGATTTGTTTGCGAACGATGGTTCACCAGGGTGAAATCCCTGGCGTGACCAAGTCGAGCTGGTAGAAGGAGGGAAAAGCATGACAATGACAGATCCGATAGCGGACATGCTGACCCGTATTCGTAACGGGAATGTGGCTATGCATGACTCAATTCGCATGCCAGGCTCGAATCTGCGAGAGGCATTGGCTGCCATTTTGGCTCGCGAGGGTTTTATAGCAGGATATGAAGTGGTAGAGGCACCAGGAAAGCCTGGCAGGGTACTCCAGATAAACATGAAGTATTCCAACGACAGGGCGAGGACTATCTCAGGTATTCAGAGAGTTTCAAAGCCAGGACTTAGAGTGTATTCCCGAGCTGATTCTATTCCAAGAGTTTTGGGTGGTTTAGGGGTAGCAGTGCTGTCT
>JAKBSX010000380.1 GCA_021844725.1 Actinomycetes bacterium
TTCAACTGCAGTCAGGCAGGTCTTATCGAGCCTTGCCGGATCGCTTCCCAAAAGTGCAGTATCACATCCTCCAGCCAATGGAAACTGATTCTGCATTTCCCTGAAACGGTCCACAGGATACAAAAAGGAACCGACCATGCGTTCCTTAGTACCATCTTCGATGAAAATATGATCAGCTACAGCTCTATCCATGGATGGACTACCAGGAGGATAAAGCGCTGTGTCTTGTACCATCTGGCCGAAAAATGAGTCCAACTGGTTGACTTGTTGCGCTGGTGACGATAACATGACCGTATTGTACCACAAGCGTACGCTAGTGTACGATAAACGGACAGACGGCTATTTGGAATAGCTCAGCTGGCGTCAATTGCCACAAATTTCTGGAATTAGGGGGACGTATATGGCTTGTGAGACTCATTCGATAAAAACAGTTTCCAACTCAAATCTTTCAAACTGGGCAATGTTTTTAGCGACGGCTTTGAAAATTTAGGCAAAGTCGTTTCATATCACCCGGTCACATTTCTAACCATCTTGTTTATTGAAGATCAAAGAGTTCCGTGTTGGTCCAACAATCGAGAGGAATTCAAGATGCCCTATTATCGTTCGGTTGGTGAAATACCCCGCAAAAGACATATCCAGTTCCCAAGACCAAGTGGTGGACTTTATTCAGAAGAACTTATGGGACGAGAGGGGTTCTCAAGTGATTCTTCCCTTTTGTATCACATAAATCCTCCAACACAGCTCATAGAGGCCGTCAGCTGGGAATTCGACTATGGCTTGCAATCCAATTTACCACTTTCGCCCCGTCATTTTAAGACTCATAAACTGGACAGTGCAATAGCCGATGCATTGACCGGTCGGAATCTGCTCCTGGCAAATGATGACGTAGTAATTTCATACTGTCAGGCATCCGCCCCATCGCCTCTATATAGAAATGCTTTAGGCGACGAATGCCTTTTCATAGAAGATGGCCATGCAAGGCTAGAGACGGTGTTTGGATCACTGGAGGTTCACTCAGGGGACTACGTTATAATACCAATGTCCACAACGCACAGACTTATTCCAACCTCCGGCAAAGTCAGACTTCTCATAATTGAAGCCAAGGGTTCCATTGACATACCGAGAAAATACCGATCATCAACTGGCCAGATGCTCGAGGGGGCTCCATTTAGTGAACGAGACTTCCGTGCGCCCGAAAGTCCTCTCGTTGTAGAAGACAGTGAGGTCGACGTCTATGTTCGCCATCAAGAGGGAGGAACTCGATATCACTATCTTCATCATCCATTTGATGTAGTCGGTTGGGACGGCTGTCTATATCCTTTTGCTTTCAATATCAAGGATTTCGAACCAGTAGTTGGCAGAATACATCTTCCGCCTCCAGTGCACCAAACCTTTGAAGGAAGCAACTTCGTCATTTGTTCCTTCTGTCCGAGACCATTTGATTTCGATCCAAATTCAATACCAGTCCCTTATAACCATTCGAACATTAGCAGCGACGAAGTACTGTTTTACGTAGCTGGAGACTTCATGTCAAGAGGAAGCTCAGGAATTGAACCTGGATCAATATCGCTTCATCCAGCAGGTTTCATCCACGGCCCACAACCTGGTGTCGTAGACGCTTCAATCGGAGCGGCCGGAACCGAAGAATGGGCAGTAATGATAGACACTTTCAGGCCTCTAAAACTAGGAGCCGCAGCACAAACTTGTGAAGATCCAAATTACTTGACCTCTTGGTTGCCTAAGGGGGACTCTTGACCAAGGCAAAGTTCATTTCACTAGGCTCGGAAAGCTGTTACAAAATTGGCCAAAATCACTCAGCCGAGAGATAAATACTCGATCAACACCTACCGAAAGGAATGCCTATTGTAAGTCTGAACTAATTCACACTTGGTGCAAATGACGAGCAAATTGGTTCAGCTCTTGCCTTTACCTTAGAGCTAACGTAGTTATTTGCTGAAATTGCACCGAGATTACCTTAGGTTGCAACATTTAGATTCATTGGCTGAATTGCCATTCAACAACCACAATTAAAGGGGGGGAAATGACAAACATAAATTATGAAGAATCGTCGGTTCAGGTCACTGATCGTCAGATCACTGCTAGATTAGATCGACTTAGCGGATGGCCTTTACCGTATCTACACCTTGCGATTATTGGCGTAGGATTTCTGTTTACATTTTTCGATATATTCGACATCAACGTTTCATTCATCCAGACATGTTCTGTACTTAAACCCGGGTGCACTCCGGAAACTGCACTTTCATCGCTTCCTCTACCAGTTTTACTCAACCTGGTAGGTTACGTGATAGGAACTCTCATACTTAGCCCAATTTGCGATAGAATTGGGCGGCGCAACATGCTGCTAATTACGATGCTCATCACGGGTATCGGCTCGCTGTACACAGCACTTTCACCCGACTATACCAATTTCATAATTGGAAGAATCATTACTGGAATTGGCATTGGAGCAGATCTGTCGGTTGTAAATACTTACATTGGAGAAATTTCACCAAGCAAATCACGAGCCAGGTTCACTTCGCTGATTTTCATCATGTCAGCTCTCGGTGCTTTCTTTGGTATCTGGCTGGGCCTGCTTCTTACAACGCCTGCTTCTCCATGGCCCACAGGGCTGCCATTTGCAATGGCGAGTAAAACCTTCGCAGACGGTTGGCGTTGGCTGTATGGGATCGGAGCAGTTCTAGCCGTGGTAGGAATTCTACTTCGAAGCGAGCTCCCTGAGTCACCGCGGTGGTTGGTCGGTCAAAATCGACTCGCACAAGCAGACACTGTTACGAAAAAATTGGAGTCTTACTCGGAAAAGAGGAGTGGGCCTCTTCCACTACCTGATCTAAACGCTGCGGTTGAAAAGCATGTGCAGAATAAAGATCCATATTCCGGAGTCTTTAGTTCACCCGTCTATCGGCGCAGGTTCTTCATCTTGGTAGCAACTTGGCTCATCGGTTATATTACTGTCTATTCCTATGCATCTGGGTTCACTTCAGTTCTCACCTCTTTGCACTATCCTCCTCCCGAAGCAGGAGTGGTAGTGTCAGTGGGAGTACTTGGTTTTATTCTCGGAGCCATCATTACCTCAATTTATGGAGATTCCATCGAGCGCAAATATTGGTTGCCGATAAGTGCGGTACTAACTCTTATTGGCGCTGTCTTTGTTGCGGAAGCCGGTACCAATATCGATATGAGTTTTCTCGGAGCTGGGATCATATTCCTTGGATTTAATATGTGGGTTTCACCAACATATGCATTATCTGCCGAAAGCTTTCCCAGCCGTTCGCGTACGACCGGTTTTGGATTGGTTGACGGAATTGGCCATGTAGGTGGTGGTATCGGAGTCTTGGTCATCGCTCCATACATTCCGAAACTTAGCCCATTATCCGCACTGATATTGATCAGCATATTCTTGGTCATTTCGGCCATCATAGTTCAGGCAGCACCCGCCACAAAGGGAGTACACCTGGAAGAAGTGTCTCCATAGCTAATACCATCCTGAAGGGGTCGACTACGTTCCATTACTCGACCCCTTCACCCACGGTAAGATCCATCCTTGCCTAAAAGCCGGACGATATTCCTTCCAAGACCACCTGCACCTTAACTTCAAGATTAACAACCACCTATTAACAACTTGTCATGACAACTGTTGACTACAACCTCTAGTCCTACGCTTTAAGAAAGGGGAAAACATGGCAACAAAACCTTTTGCTTCCTCCGCTGATATAGCACCGAAAACTCAATCTCTCGAAGTTCTCTCCGATGGAGTATTTGCTCTAACCGCAGAGGGAGATCCAAACGTAGGGGCTATTGAGGGAGAGGATTTTATTGTCTGCATCGAGGCTCTAGCGACTCCAGTAGCTGCTCGCAAATGGCTATCTATACTGAGAGAACACACTGATAAGCCAGTGAAATACTTAGTCCTGTCCCATTACCACGCAGTAAGGGTACTTGGGGCCAGCGCGTTCGATGCAGAAGTAATAGTCGCTCACGAAAAAACTCGTGATCTCATTTTAGAACGAGGAAAACAAGACTGGGATTCCGAATATGGCAGAATGCCAAGACTCTTTGACCAGCCTGAATCAATCCCAGGACTCACTTATCCAACACTGACATTCTCTGATCGCTGCGCAATTGACCTTGGCGGCTCACGTGGGCAACTCATACTTCAGTATGTAGGAAGGGGGCACACTGCGGGTGACATCCTGGCTTGGCTTCCCGAGAGCAAAATACTTTTTGCGGGTGATCTGGTTGAATCCCAGGCTGCATTGTACACCGGGGATGCTTTTCATTTCGACTGGTCCACGACCACACTTGACAACGTTTCCGCTTTTGAGGCTGAGCAGCGATCAGAGAATGTCAGTGTTGGA
>JAKBSX010000381.1 GCA_021844725.1 Actinomycetes bacterium
ATATACGTGTTGATGTCTACAACACTATACTATTACGAAAAGCAGAGCGTTTCAGTTCATTTTTAAAAAATTCACCGGTATGTCGAAAAATATCACGCTGGTTTAGGGGCTAGTTAGAGTGGCAACTTTCCTTTCACAAGTGACTTCTTCGCTAATCAGTTTACCCACACGCGCATATTTATCATCATAAACCACAAAGTCTTCATGATATTCTGCACTCAAATTTTCCTCTATTACAATATAACATTTGATCCCGGTGTCCATTTGCTTGGAAATGGTGGCTCGTTGACGACTAGCGTTGTCTTGCTTCAGCACGAAGATGCGATGAATTTCCCTACCGTTTGCGATAGCTTCCTCATGTGCCCGTAAAAAATCGGTACCTTCATTCGTGGTCCAAAATTCTTCATCTTGATAACTCACGGCACGAACTAAATGTGAAGGAAGGGTAAGCAAAAATTCTTTATTGGTGGTTAGCTCGCGGCATGTACTATCAATCCTCACTTCACCACACGCAATCAGACCGAGGTTCCCATTTAACGTTGTAAAGCAGTTGTGCAAACATTCCTGAACAAACGGGTCTGCTTCAGGGTGCCCAGTTCTGAGCTTCTCAATACTTTCCAAGTTATTCAATATAGAGTTTATACGTTCAAAGGTCATGCGTGAGTCCATTGCTCGCTCCAACGATTCGCGCTTTCCGGACAAAGATGAGTGGCTAAGAATTTCACCAACTTGGACAGTGAAGATAGCAACTGACAGCCCTGCAATAACGTCTACCACTATTTCGTTATGGCTAACTATCGCGCATATCAAACCTCCGACAAGCCCAATGATGATCGAGATGGCTGTCAACTGCGTCTTTGGTACGCTCAAAGTGTGGCCCCCTCTCCACTTTGCAACCCATTTTAGTCCCCAAAACGATAACCCGAGGCTCAACCCAAAAGCGATTGCGACAATGATCAGCCTCAGGATTAAAGGCGTTTTATTGAGCATTGCAGGTGTATTGTGAATGATTGTGATCACAACTTATTCTCCCTTGAGGGTTTTACGACAGGGCGCAAAGCAATTTGGAAATGCCCCCATCATTGCATCAACGAAATATCGCGCTACTGCTTCTGCAACCGCTGGTGCCAAAGTCAAGCCAAGGCCTATAAAGCCATTAGCAATAACGATTCTTTTCTCGTCAGGAAATGCTCCAAGTATGGGATAATTGTCGGGTGCGGCAGGCCTCCAGTTCCGCCAGACTTTGCCGATTTCGCACTTTGCCAGCGATGGTAAGATGGCAAGATTTGCAGCTATAAGTTTTTCGAACTGTTCAAGCGCAATCCGATCTCTGTGTAACCGTGAGTTCTCTGGCGGCAGATACTCTTCGTGGTATGTTGCTCCGAGTAGCATTTCAGAGTGTGCTCGAGGGGTAATAAAGCCGTCGTGGAAATATACGTGTCTTTGTAGTAAGGGACATCCGTCAGTAGAATACATTGCAATGGCATCGCCTCGAATCCATCTTAATGGCAACCGTGGCACCCCATCAATCGGGTTCGTGTGAAGTCCATTGCATACTACAGCGGCACTACACTTAAATTTTCGGCCATCCTGAGCATGAAGTACGAGATCATGGTTCCTGTCCGCAGAAATTTGCCTTATTGCACAACCGTAGTACGTCTGAATATATTTGGAGTTAGCAATTGCGCAGCCAAGTGCTGTATAGTATTGGTCGCGGTCCAGCCATGGCTCGTTCATCCACAAACTCGCCAGAAAATCTCCTGTAAGATTTGGTTCCATTTCACGGGTTTCTGCGGCCGTTAATATTCTTGCCTCGTGTTGGAATACAGCTAATCCTGTCATGATGTCTTTAGCGTGGGCAATATCCTTCGTATCTTGGCAAAGCTGGATAAGTCCCCGATCACAGAAGGTTATGGGTTGCCCCGAAGCCTTTGTAAGTTCATGGAGCCAACTCTGGCGATAAATTCCAACCGCTTTTGCTGCAAACTCACGAGCCTCTCCACGATAAAATGGGTCTGAAAAAGGCGTTAGGCTGCCAAATCCAGCGGATGAAATACCACGAAATGGTTTATCATACTCGTCAAAGAGTACGACGTTGGATGCACGTTTACATAACGACCAAGCAATAGAGCAGCCTATGACACCAGCACCGATCACGGCAATTTGCTGCCCATTGCCCAATCCATTCTTCGGCATACCGTATCCCTGTTCGCGTCAACTGCTTCTACTTGCTACCTTTGGCATTGTTCTGTACACAACATTACCGCTGGTGGCGCACGAAAAATTTGCAACTTGCATCCCTGCGAAATGAGCACACGCAAATCCGCCTCTCTGCAGTTAGGAAAACAACTAATTTTTGCAACATTGCAACAAATTAGGCAGCTTCGAGACGAGCAATTGAACTGTGATCCCGCAACCGCAATCTCGCCGGCATTGAACTATGTCAGAGAGAATTTGACTTGTATACACGTAATCCGCTACCAAATCAAGAGAACCGTTGCATTTTTCCATAGAATATCTTATCAACCTTCAGTCAGTCACGAAAGTCTCTGATGGCTAAACGTGATATCGGCACCTCCAGCATTATTGCCGTTCCCACTTCCGGCAGTACTTCCCGTGATAGTCGCGGATGAACTGCCCGTACTCTCTGGGTGTGTCGTGTTTCCTGGCCAGCAGCTTGGTCAAACTCTCGGATGCTTGGATCATCAGGCGTTTCATTTCCTCATCGGAGATACGTCCGTCGGCATGGATGTCTTCGATGAAGCCGTTGCGGAAGGCGTAGGCACACATTGCATTCGCCTCCTCGCGCAGCGTAAACACCTCATGCATGGGTGCCACCTCTAACGGTGATAGAAGATCGGCCCCCAGCAAATCCTTTACCTTCGCTGCTCGCCGGTAGATTTCAGTCATTTGTACACCGAACGCAGCTTCAAGTTCTCGGTTCAACAAGCCCGGAACGCCAACACCGCGACTCCCCACGGCGTAGACAATTCCACCAGCCCACCCTGCTGGCTTCTTTACCAGTACATCTTTTGCCTCTTTGTGCGCCAGCAGCAAGTCCACGGCCCTGGCGGCACGTTCCCGCAACACCTCATCGCGATGGGCGTCAAAGAAGCGATTCAAATGTTCACGGATCGCTATATCGCAGTTCTGGTTGGTCGTATTCATAATCACCGCTCCGGTTTAGAATTACCCTAAATATCGTAACCGATCCCTGGTGTGTCAATGTATCTGGGAGCCAATTATCCGATTCTTCTTTTCTCCTTAATCAGTTTTCTTTCGCTTTCGCCGCCTGGCCAAATGCTCTCCTTGTCTGCTATAACAAACCCCTGATTCGAAACCGTGCCAGACTCGTCGGTGAGCAAACAGGCAGATCGGGCAGTTGAACGTATTCGTCTTTCGTAATCTGCCGAATAATGCATGGGGCAAACACTTTCCTTCGATAAAGGTCACAGTGGACAGAAATGGGGACCGTAGTCATAAATTGTGAGAGAACACCCGTTCGATGTCGACCATTGACAAAAGAAACCGGTTCCTCCTTGCTCATATAGCAGAGTTCACCGACGTGAAAGCGACGCTCGCTGCGTCTGTCATACTGGAACCAAAGCTCTGAGTATACGTGCTGAAAGTTCGGAGCCGTCGCTGGGTTGCTCTGCTGATCTCGCGACCAAAGGATCAAGACGGATTTCCAATCAACCAGAAACATTCGGACTCCCGACGACACCAATCGGATTCGCAATTGTGCCGGACTAACCATCGCTGCCACCTTCAAAGTGTTGGTAGAATTTAGTATTGCCATATAGACTCGCCAAATAATGTCAAATACGGTGAGACCGTGTTGCACCACGCATTTGCCGCATTTATCACAATCCTGCGGCTTTCATTCCTACGTCAGTACCAAGTCTGACCAGAACCGCTTTTAAGACATCGAAGCTGCTACTTCCGACCGCTTTCTTGGCTTTTTCCCATACCGTCTCGTTTCTACTGGCGTCCAGGAATTCATGGCCCAACCATGTCATCGACAATGGCATTGCATACGGAGATTGGCAACCACAATGCGTACGGTCGGCTACCTTGAGTAGTCCAGCCTCGCCTGCTAAATACACATGATAGCCGATCTTATCATCGGTATATCCCTCAATGTTCAATTCTTGCGGAGCAAAACCGTCCGGATGTTCTTCGCATACCAAAAGGATTTTCCGGACCAAGTCCAAGTCGCGCGTCATAAATCTGGTCTCCGTGTCACTTCTTCATACCCGAACACAAACCGAACACTATAATATCGTGGCTTATCGATAGCAAACGGTTTTCTCGATACACTTCGGATATTTTCTCCTTAACCAGTTTTCGCTTCCGCCATTTCGCT
>JAKBSX010000382.1 GCA_021844725.1 Actinomycetes bacterium
GGAGGGTTTATTTTTGGCCTTCTTCATGGAGAGTCGATTCGAAAGTCGGTTGAAATTGGATGTTTCTGCGGTACCACCTCAACCCTTGGCCCCGGTGGAACCAGTTGCCAAGCAACCTTAGATGATCTTCAGAGAGAGTTTGGACTTTACAATTAGATTTGGTTGGTTTGATACTAGGAGGAGGATACGTTAATTGATACTCGCACTAACCTTGAGCCCTTCGATTGATCGATTTGGAACTGCTAATTCCCTTGGCCTACATGAAATCAACAGGTTAGAGATAGCTGGCTCGGTCCCTGGCGGGAAAGCTCTCAATGCGGCGCGGGCGGCTAAAACTTATGGAGCAAATGTTGAGGTAATTGCTCCACTAGGAGGCTTTAGCGGCAATTGGATTGAAAGTGCCACTTCTGCACTCGAAATAGAAATTATTAGAGTTGCTATTAGTGCGACTTCAAGAATCTGCACAGCAATACTCTCAAGCGAAGATCAAACCTTGACTCAGTTCTACGAAGAGGCTCCACCTCTGTCAACTGACGAGTTCTCTCGTTTTGCCGAAGAAGTTTCTAAGAGATTGGATAATGCTAATTGGTGTCTTGTGTCGGGATCTATCCCAGAGCAAACCGATAAGGTCATGATCAGAGAGCTCTTAGATACTGTGGCCAAGTCAAGATGTAAAGTTGCAATTGATCTTGCTGGCGAGAATCTATATCGTGCACTCCATGCAAGGCCAGACTTGGTAAAGGTCAATTTATTCGAAGCACAAGAGGTTGTAGCTCTCCTTTTTCAAAACAGTGAGTTCATACGGGCTTTAGGTGGGATCACTCTTGACTTACAAGTTGAAGATGAGATCTCAAAAGCCGCCTCATTGGCGACTTTGATACAAAAGTATCTGGTAACTGAGTCTAAGAATCAAAAAGCGGATTCAACTGATGCGAGAGGCGCCGCCCAGCCCTTTCCGAAAGTAGTTGTAACTGTTGGGCAAGAGGGTGCAATATATCGCAGCGATAAAACTTGGATTGCGCGCAACCATCTACATGGGAACTTTCCTGTTGGAAGTGGTGACACTTTAATGGGCGTAATGCTTGCCTGCTTGGATCTGGAGTCGGCAAGCTTGGATGAAAGCAACTGGTTAGCAGCATTTGGAGAGGGGGTTGGAGCATCGGTAGCTAACTCACTCGAACCGCTGCCAGCACTCTTTACAAAGTCGAAAGCACAAGAGTGCTTGAAGAAGCTGGAAATAGTACAGCTTTGATAGTGTTTCACTTTGCGCTTGGGATTACTTTGATTGGGGACTACTTTGCCTTGGGGTTACTTTGAGTAAGTTCGCAATGAAATACTTGCTGATTGGCTCGGCTAGCGCTAAGTAGGAGTTTGCTGGTTGAATTTGTACTAGAAACTGTTATATGAGGAGATAATAATGGGACGATTCGATAATCAGGTAGTGATTGTAACCGGCGCAGGATCGGGTATTGGGCGAGCGACTGCTTTGAGGTTTGCGAAAGAAGGCGCAATGGTTGCATGTCTTGATGTAACCGGTGCCGAAGAAGGTGTTGGTAAAGAAATTGCTTCGACTCATGGAGCTAAAGTTTTAGCTAGAACATGTGACGTTACTAACGAGTCATCGGTTCGTGAAGCGATATCTGAGGTTGTTTCAAATCTAGGATCGCCAAATGTTGTCTGTAACGTAGCCGGTATTGGAAAATTTACTCATGCAACAGATCTACAACTTGCCGACTGGGAGAAGATTATTGCAGTGAATCTTACTGGCCCCTTTTTGGTAGCCCGAGAGACAATACCGTATTTACTTGAGACCAAGGGTAACGTTGTAACGGTTGCATCGACGGCAGGAATAATGGGTCAGCCCTATAGTGCCGCATACTGTGCTTCCAAGGGAGGTGTAGTTATGCTAACTAAGGCTCTTGCAACTGAGTATCTCGAACGCGGAATTCGATTCAATGCAGTAGCTCCGGGTGGAGTCGATACACCAATATTAACCAGTTTTATGCCCCCGGATGGCGCTTCAAATGATCTGATGGCGAGACTGATGACCCCTATGGGATTTGCAAAGCCAGAAGAGATCGCAGGGCTGATAGCTTTTATAGCATCAGAAGAAGGTCGATATATGAACGGTTCAATTGTTCCAATCGACGGAGGAATTAGCGTTTAAGCAAGGAAATTCAATCTGGAAGTAGAATTTCGTAAGTATTTTCAATGTGGGATTACTCGAACCAGCAATGCTTTAGCTTCAAGTAATTTCCGGAGCGCTTACTCCACATCTTGAACAGCTACGCAAATATTGCACTCCGGATGCGGTGCGGTTGCAAGGGCCTCAACCCTGGCGGTACTCATGGGTCGCGATACCCAAGGATGTCGTTCTTGAAGATCTACGATCTCTCAAAGGAGTGTCCGACTAAATAAGATCGAGAAGATTGACGGCTGCGCCTGCCTGCTGGGATGCAACCGTCCCGACCGATTGGCTAAGTGGCCTAACGGGAAAACCAGGCGGCACGTCTTGGATCCACACAACCTGCTTGAAGTTTTCATGGGGGACAAAGAGCATTACAACCTCCCTCGCATCTGCGACGAGAACTACGTTTGAAAAGCTAGGAACAAGATCGGCCAATTTAGCTTTAGTCTCTGAGTCAAGACTGGACATCGATTCAATCTGCTTCGATGAGACAGAGCACCTACTGAGAATGTCTCGAACCGAGGGGTAAGTACTACTCAATACGCCGAGCGCCTCAACACTGGCGAGAGTAGCGCAGATTGCTGTGAGTGCTTCAGTTTCAGCATCGCCCTTCTTCCCGAATTCGCGCAGTTCGCTCAACCCACTTGACGCTGCATCAATCAGCTCAGAATCTGGCAAGGTCGAAACCGAAGCGATAAAAGGGATCGCAAGCGTTCCAGGTAAGTCAATCAACTTACGCAAGCCCCCAATATTTCCGTGCCTTGCTTCTTCTAACAACTTAGTACTGAGGATTCGGATTTCCTCAACAGCTCCTAGCTCCATATCGGTTGCCTAATCCAATGATAGGCGTTAGTGGGGATTGATCTGTCTGCAACGGTGAAGTATCGGGGTCCTATTACATTCCATCTTGGCCTACGCATTAGCGCTGACGAAAGTATCTTTGCGCATTCGTCGTCAGTGGAACACCGGCCCTCTCTGATCGCTCTAGAGAGGGCCGCACTAAGACCCCAACTTACTTCTCTTTGCCAACCGATGAAGCGCCGTGACAATAGCGGAGCCAACCACACCGCAAGATGGTCCAGAAGTGGAGATGGTGATGGGGATTCACCGCAAAACTTAGCCATATCCTCCAGAAGCTTTCGGGAAATGTGGGTAAATACGACACCGGTTTCCCCGAAGTCGGAATTCAAATGGTCAGCTTCATCTTCGGGTGCGGTTAGAAGCACAGACGTAAGTGCCCGTACCAGATCAAAACGAATGTGGGACTCTGCACAAATCATGACAGACCAGAGACACTCAAGGAGACAAATTGAAGGCATTAATGACTTGGGAATATCTATTCGACTCAACAGATGCATTTGCGAGTGCCGATATTGATCGGGGTTATCTATCGCATGAAATGCCACTCTCCAATTCGGCTCGACTCCCTCCTGATTGCCACAAAGCCACGAATCTAAGTTTCTCCGATAGGCGGCCGCGAAGTAACAGACTTCACCGGCTACATCGTCAGGGCGAAGGTAGCGGCCTTGGGCTAGTCCGGTGCTAATCTCGGTAGTCACATATTCATAGCTTCGAGCAAACCAACCGTTTTTATCGCCTCTATTGATGAGGTTATTGGCCGTGACTCGCAGCCACCCGGCAACTTCATCAACTAGTACTACTGGATCATTGGCTTGCGGCTCGATCTCGGCCATCAAGCAGTTTTGAATTGAAATCTCAAAGCACAAATTCGATCTTTCCGGTTAAATTCGGGACCAAGACACAGACAAAAGCAATCCGGTTGGATACTCCCTAACATTTCAAGCACTTTTACTTGTATTTTTCAACAGTCGCTCTGTAGCGCGTGAAGCTCATCTTTAGCGAGTTGGGCTTGGCCGGCTTTAGTTGGGTGAATGTTGTCTGAATGAACCCAGCCCGGATGTAAGTATTCAATACTGCTCCAATCAAGCTCGTGCGCATTGTGATTTGTCTTTACCAATTGTTTAATAGCGCTATTGATGTCCGAGGCAATTGGACCGGCTAGCTTCGAAATCGTGACAAAGATCACACAATCTGAAGGAGAGACTGCCTTCCATGCGGCAAGGAACGGTAGAGACCACCCCGTATTGGATGCACCTGCATCATCAGTTCCAAGTTCGATAATCCAGTCAGAGGGGATGAACAGCAAGGGCATCT
>JAKBSX010000383.1 GCA_021844725.1 Actinomycetes bacterium
AGGGGCTCTCCAGCGTTAGGTGATCTGACAGGAATCCATTCTGGCAGAACCCCTGTACCATTTCCAACCTGGCCTCAATACCAGAGAACTACTTACCCCTAATCACCGTTAAATCCGAAGTGGCGCATAAACGTGCCGAAGATTTCGGAGAAGGATAAACACATCCTCTGGTTCAAGGTTAGCAAGACGAATGACCGGTCCCGACAAATCAACCAGCCCAGAATTGGCAAAAGTATTCTCCACCAATCGCGATTGCAGTGCTGTGTATGAATAAAAGCCTCTTCGCGTATCAAGAAGCATCTCGGGAGTACCACTAAACACAAGTCCGAGTCCGACGGCCGTACCTTGAAGACTGTCGTTCAACATGCGAAGAATTTGCTCATAATTTGAATTTCGAGCTTGGGTGTTTGCGAGCTTATAGATATTTACCATCTCGTCCAGACATACAAGGAAACCATCGAATCCGGCAAGCCTTACGAGGCGTGCAAAAAGCTTGAGATGATCGTAAAAACTTTCGTCGTCAATGATTGTTCGGACACCGAGAGCTGCCCGCGCGTCCGTTCTGGTCGCGAATTCACCACGTAGCCAGCGTACAGCATCGACTTTTAGTTGATCATTTCCGGTGTCGTGTCCGCGCCAATAGGCAGCTATGACTTCTGCAAAATCATAGCCGTTCGTAAGTTCTTCAAGAGAACTAAGTCGCTCACGAATTACCGTGGTAGGAGCGACCTCGAGCTCGCGAGATGCCGAGAGACTATCAGTGACGAAGCGCTCAACCACTGAGGTCATCGCTGAGCCATCTGGATGTGCACGAGTCGAAAGGTTACGCATTAGCTCGGAGTACAGGCTGCGTGCTTGTCCTCCAGTCGCGTGAAGTCGACGATCTGGTGACAGGTCTGCATGAGCCGTAACGAGCCTCCGTTCAAGCGCAATCGAACGGATTAGATTCAAGAAAAATGACTTTCCTGCACCATATTCTCCTATCACGAACCGGATAGAAGAGCCACCATCAACAATCCGGTCTATATCGGTTACCAAGGCACGCACCTCGGCTACTCGCCCCACCTGAATATGGCGCTGTCCCACCCGAGGTACAACGCCAGCCCGGAGAGATTGGAGAACAGCATCGCGCTCGCGGGGCCGAATCCTGCCTTGCTTAGGGACATTAACCGTCATAAGAATACCTCCGTTACAACATCTAAATTAATTTCTAGCGGATCGTCACCTTCGATTAGAGGATCCCCGCAGACAACTATTACCGAATCGTTGATGCGATCTATCGCGCCATCTAGTAGCGGGAGTCCGTACGAAGCAGAAAGCCGCTCGACCTCTGATCGAGACCAGCTTTTTTTGTTTAGTAGGCTGGTCGCGAATTCTCCATGCGCGAAATCGAGGTTTGCAAAGGCTGGGACCAGCTGTCCTGTGGCCGCGCCTTCTCTATGCCCAAGAGCGCGACCAGGTGCAACGTATGGCTCATCTTCAACAAATATGTCAGCTAGTAGAGCTGACACAGCGGCAGTTTCCACAAGTCGACTCTGAATCTTCTCACTATCAAGAAATTCGTGTCTGGGAACCGGAGCTGAAGGGATTCTCCATCTTGGAGGTCCACTGCTGTCCGTCATAGTAGTCATAGCTCCGCTACCACCTGTAAGGTCATTTATCCTGCGATAAAGTTCCATTTCCTCAAAGCCGAGCAACTTGAATAACTTGACCAGTGACGTGATCTCTTCTGGACTAACAACACCATCTGCTGCCGCGATATCGACGAGAAATTGGCAAATCGCTGCTCGCTGGATCGCATCAAGTCCCTCTATCCGTCTCTTTACACCTACGAAACTCGGCTTGGCTTCGGTGTGCCACAATAGGCGCGCCTCGAGTCGAGAATGTTCTGCCTCACTAAGTTCGAGTGCCGACGAAAGATAGCTAGAAATGAAGCGGCGTTCCTCTTCGCTGACAATTCCATCGGCTGATGCCACAACCGCAGCGAGATCAACAAGTAGCAGGGCTGCGGTATACTCAGGTGATGGAGCTGAAGGCGCCTGATCCGGTAACGGGAAAAGTATCACAGGAGAACCTGATTGTGGTGCAGTCCCACCAAATCGGATATCGGGTTCTATACCTATTCTAAGCTTAGACAGGAGACCAGCGAGCGCAGCGGTATCGGACTTTGCAAACTCGTCATTAGATCCCAGCATACAGTGGGTAACGAGTTCATCAAATCCCAGTATTCTAGGACTATCGTCAACAAGATCCTTTATCCAGCGCTGAAATGCTTCTGAAATTTGTCCGCCCCGAGTCCTGAACAGCTCGTCGGGCAATAGGCCCTTTGCAATAGGGAGATTTATACTATTTGGATTCTTGCCAACATACCGGCTGTAAGCATCGAGATCATCGGTGCAGCCTGCCGCAATTTCTCGAAGCTCAATAATAGGGCTTTCGATCTTCGAGATATCGGGAAGATCGAAATGTCGGGTGTAGTCGCGCAGACTTGAAGAGGCCGAATGGTAACGCATGGCGATTTGCTCTCGCGAAGGGGTGATGACCATTCCATCACCAAATTTAGCGTTATAACGAATGAGGAATAATTCGTCGAATTCTACACTACAGCGCGATGCTGGAGTGCGGAGATAGGCTTCGGGATGGGTCCGAAGAAACACGAGTGCCCAAGACGCAGGTAAGGCTTTCCCCTCTTTCATAAACCGACCTATTGCTACTCGGACCGAAAGCGGAACTTCCCATGTCTTCGGCACATTAGACCATATCGGCGCTTCAAGCTCTCCTGCTGAGGCCAAAATCGCGTCGATGAGATCGAGGAACGCCGACGCGTAGAATCTAAATGAGCTATTGTCACCATAGATAGCAAGTAATCGGCGGACTTCCTGTGCGCAGGCCACCAAATCGCTTTTCGTTGGGTTCGATTCTAAATCGACAAGAACTCGGCGCTCAATCCCATAAAAGTAGAGGAACACATATCCGATATACGCGTCGGGCGCTGACCGCCCGTTGGCCAGCCAATCCAAAAATGCGGCTCTGGCTCTGGCATCTAAACCACCATAAGTTGGCCAGTAACCAACTGAGTCACCACCCCAGTTAGGCCGTTCCCAATCAACAGGAAGTGAGGGGTCAACAAGCGCCGCCTCTATATGCTTGGCAGTAGATCTGCCGAAATAGAACATGCCACCGACAATCGCGCGACCGGCGACTTCAACAACTGCCTCTTCAGGAAGCCACTGCGACTGCAACCGCGTTGACGCAGCCTTTAGTGGGTCGACCATTCCTGCGGGTATTGAGAATGAGTGGGCAGTCGGTTCAGAAATTGTGGGTAAAGGCTTAATGATAGGTAAATTCATAGTAGGTACTGGTGTGCACATTTGACCAACTGCAGATGCAACAGCCTCGGCAGATCCGATCTTTGAGAACTGCCAGACAGAGTGCACTCTGTCGGTACTTTTGAAAGCTAACTCACCGTATTGAAAGTCTGAAATATCGGATCTATCCTTGTCTAATCGAGCCGATCCATATTTAGAACCCACCGCCTTGAACATATTGGCGATATGCTCAAGGCCAGGTGGACGACCGCGCTCGATCAACTTAACTTTGTCAAAAGATAATCGCAGGTCGGCATATGAGATGTCTGCAAATTGTCGACCACTTCTTACGAAAATACGATCCGGGAGTAAGTAAACCGCACTCAATTCAGACTCGAGAGATGGAATCTCGATATTTGTCTTTAATATCTTCGGGCCATCAAGGGAGCATCTTGAAAACTGTCGATTTGCAACACTCTTTACATCGCTACCCATCTTGTAACGACGCTTCGTTTCAATCGAAGACTGAGTATCTATTAGCCAAGAATAGTCAGCCGGTAGCATCTCTCGAAATGCGTTTACTAATCTCTCGTAATTAGCTTCTATGTCATGATCAATGTCATAAAAGATTGTGACAGATCGGCGGACTTCGTCGCGTTTGAAACGCCATCCTCCAAATACCGCTCCGACCAACAACCAGAAAACGCTTCCAATTGGGTCGATAGACAACTCACTAACTGCGAAGATAAGACATGGAACTACAATCCAAGGCCAAATAAGGCGACGATTTGCAGCTTTGTTGATCTGACCAAGAAGATCCGAGGACTTGGATTCCACTAAATGCGCCATTCCGAGTGGTGAGCCATTGGGAACATCGTCCAAAACGACACCACTAGTGGAAGTTGAGAGATTCAATGTTGTCGATCCAGATACATCTCCGGAATTTTTCCGGAGGGTCTTTCCTATCCTTGCCGAAGACCCATAAACGATATGATCTCGCGAAACACGTGCATAATTGCACCTCGGACCTAAACGAATTCGAAACCCTGGGATT
>JAKBSX010000384.1 GCA_021844725.1 Actinomycetes bacterium
CCACGCTCTAGCAGACCCAAGGATCAAAAAGAACAACGCCATTATGTCTTCTGACCTTCGGAATGGCCGGGCTTCTTCCTCAAATCTTTATCCCACCATTCGCGCCAGAACTTTTCATCTTCTTTGCGTTTCATTTCTTTCTTCTCTCGCTCCTCTCGCCGTTTGTCTATATTCGCAAACCATTCTTCTCTTGCAGCATCCTGCTCGGCCTGGGTGGCATACTGTATCATGCACGTGTTCATCAATTTCTGCTCCTTTCGACACAAGATAGTCGCGGTAAATGTGTGATTCATGGCGCATGCCGCAAAGTCTAGAGCCCTTCGGTGAGCAATATTACCAGTAATGGATAGTAATGGTATCACAGCACTTACTCCGAACTTCATCTGCGCATTTATTTCGTACCCGCTTGTGGTAAATCTCTCTTACTTGTGCTTCTTGACTTGCGGAGAGTGGGAGTGGATTTCGAGATGGAAGGGGCGAGGACGGAGATGATGTAGGTGGCTTCGACGGAGAAGCCGTCATTGCTGCCATATCATTCTCGATGTAGAAGATGATACCAGGTTAAGGCGATGCGGTGATCAATGGAAACCGCAAGCCTGCTTAAGAATTCAGGCCGGCGATTCGGCATTCCATATTAGTTCCACTGGTGGGTTTGGCCGGCGGTAGATGATCGCGCCACTTCCCAATATGCGGAGTACGACGCTGATTTACTTCATCTCGGTAATTACTTCAGACCGAGGACCTTTCAATAGCAAATATATCCATTGCAGTTATCATCAGTAAGATAGAAATGAAATATTGAGGAACGGACTAGAGCCGCTTCAGGTAAAGGAATGTGATGGCTTGGAATTGCTGAATGGGAATGATCTCCAATGACTTGTGATCCTAAAATCCTAGCCTTTCTTTGCGCTACGGCAAACGCATTAAGTACTAAGGCTTCTAATATGACCTGCCAACCCATAGATAGCCTTAAATATTTCCTTCTTGTCACTGCGATCTGTTCGTGAAAGGCATTATGACCTTCTCCGTAGGCATGGGAACATCGAGCTCACCAAATGCAAGCCTGCCTTACCGATCAAAGTATTCGCTCTCGGTTAAGCTATGGGTGTTGCTGTATCGATTTGCACTTCTCTCCGAAAGCTAGGCTGTTTAAATGATCACTGTTCCCTTATGTTCTCAAAGAGGGGGAAAGGAGGTTGCAACAATACGGGAACAAGCTCTCGACACGAAATACTTGGTGGACCTGTAATACTGAGTCGAGATTCTTGGGATGAGTAGCTCGGTTATGTCAGTCTTGTGATTGACAATCCTTCAAATTTGTTTCGGGTCGAAATATCTTGTCACCGAACCGGAAGCAAAAGTCATGTTGTACGGATAAATTGTAGATTCATGGTGTTACGGAGCAGACGAAACCGACCAGATAAGGACCAGTAACGATTCGCCATGATAGATTAGGGAAGACGGGACGGAACGGCTCATCGTGAGCAGAAGCGAGCAAGCTCACCATCGCCGCGAGAAACAAGGAGCTCGCAGATGGGGACTAAATAATAGTTGTGACGAGAATGCTTATCCTTCGCATTGAATTCAATCGTCAAATCTACTGTTTAGAATAAGTTCAAATCATCTGCTATCACGAATCTGTCTACCTTGACACTCCTCTTTTACCGAGTACAACACGTGATCTTTTTCTGGTAGATCCCTAACACATGGCTCCACATCTTCGAAAAGCTTAGCATCCATTAACTGGGCGTCATATGAGAGCTGATGCTGGTGAGCTTGGAAAGCCCGGTAAATGGTACGGCCTAGTCTTTCAAGGACTCTTCGGAAGGGTTAACGGTGGCGCAAACGAAACATAAAGACCGCAAAGGCGAAGACAAAATACTGTGAGCTGTTCGCAGCCAGCTCACAAACGAAAAGACTCGTCCATAGGTTGCTCAAGTACAAAATAAGCAACAAGTTGTTGCTAGTTATGATTTCCTCAATTTAAACGTTCTGGGTGATCTATTTACGCACATAAAATGGTATTTTCTCCACAGCGATGGGGAAATTCGTATGCCTGCTATTTTGTAGAAAGTGTAGCTCAGTCACGCAACTCTCTATCATTTGCGTTTTGATTTGCATTATTCGAAAGGCGTCATGTTCCACGCTAGTATGATAAGTTGTAAGACATAAACGAGAATTGTAAATCCTCGAATATTCTACCTTAATCACTATTGTGACTGCTGCATGCACACCCGGAATCATGGCAGTTTGATTGTATTAATGAGGGACTTCTCAGGGCGTCGTAAATGTAGAAATAGCCAAACCCCGAGTAAGTCAGCTCCCCATTACAAGTTAAAAGATCCCTCGGTTTGATCTTAAGCATTTAAAAGCCTGAGTCGACGTGACTCCGTAACTAACTTTAACTAGTCCAATATGGTCAAGCTCAGTTGTATACATAAGAACGTACGAATTCTCTGCCTCGAATGCCCAAAGCACTTTGGTCATGACGCGCTGCAGACGAGGACTTTGCTAACCCACGAGTGGCTCTCTTTTGACGTTTTTCCATCTACATTTGGAGATTCAATATTTCAGCCAGTTTCTTGCCGGCCTGGACATTGACAGAGCGACTACAGAAGTATAATTAAATTTCTTGGTCCTCGCGAATCGTGCCTTTATCCAGCGCCACTCTTGAATGTAGGTCAGCATTACATGATGATCATCTGAATCAGATCATACAGCAGCATACAGTTTTTGACAAGGAACTGGCATCTTAGGACCTGGAGGAGGGGAGAGGCTATTGCTGAGTGAGTTTATTCCGGGTATTGTTGAGAGTAGGCAGTTCAGAAGATCATTGTGAGTATGCCTGAGGCATGTACTGGGTGCCTGGGCAAGATAACTTGTTCCATTTTTTTTTCTACTTAGCTTTCTCTCCTTTAATCATTAATATTGGTTCCCATAACACTTTCCACATCTCACCATTGTTCAACCTTTTATCGCACTGTCAAGGCGCCCGTTTTCTGCAGATATGTTTGTTCCGCAGCCAGAAAAGCCGAAGACCGCCGTCAGTCGCCGAGATGACACTCGTCCTAGCTGAACTGAACGTCGGCATATGGTCAAACAATCTTCCACCAATAATGGCAGGTATTTCTTTTGCGGAGGATATTACGCCGCTTTTGCAGCCCCTCCGAGGGGCTTTGGAGCTCGTAACAATGAGTACCAAAGCCCAGATGAGCAGGCTCCGCACGTACCTGCATGAGGACACTAGATAACTTTTCTCCTCAGCGCTGTGAACCTTTTCTCCGTCCCAACAAAGAAACTCTGGGAAGACTGATATAATACGAATACACGCCGTCCTAGTTGCTCTATAAAAGGATCGCATTTCTCGTACGCTTTGGCGATCGACAGAACAGTCTCTCCTGCAAAGTATTGAACGTAAACATGGTGACCATAACCGGAGCAACGACACGCGATGTGCGTTTTCCAGTAAGTTTCCTCTCAACCTAGCCATCCTGATCTCAAACAACAGAAGCGCTAATTGCCGCTCAGACATCACTAGACAAGACTGGCAGTGATGCTATGAACGCCGCCGGCGATTACTCTGCGGCATATGTGATTTTGCACACCGACAGTGAATACAGTGGGCATGGTATGACCTTTACCATCGGGCGCGGGAATGAGATTGTATGTCAAGCAATCCAAGTGCTGTCTGACCGAGTCAAGGGAAAGAAACTCGATGATTTGGTCGCAGATTGGGGCAAGACGTGGCGCTATCTTGTCTCCGATAGCCACCTGAGATGGATTGGTCCCGAGAAAGGCGTGATACACCTGGCACTTGGAAGCTTGGTGAACGCCATTTGGGATCTGTGGGCAAAGGTTCTGGGCAAGCCTGTTTGGAGAATCGTTGCCGAGATGTCTCCCGAGGAGTTTGTGAGATGCATTGATTTCAGATATATTACGGATGCCATCACACCAGAGGAAGCCATTGATATGCTTAAAAAGCAGGAGCCTGGTAAAGCGCAGAGGATAAAAGATGCAGAGGCGAACCGAGCAGTACCTGCTTACACCACGTCTGCCGGATGGCTCGGGTACGGCGAGGAAAAGATGAAAGGTCTTCTACAGGACACTCTTTCAAAGGGATATAAACATTTCAAGCTAAAAGTTGGTACATCGGTGGAACAAGATCGAAAACGGCTGACAATCGCTCGGGAGGTTATTGGATATGATAAGGGTAACATTCTCATGGTTGATGCCAACCAGGTCTGGTCTGTTCCTGAAGCAATTGAGTACATGAAACAGCTGGCAGAATTTAAACCCTGGTTTATTGAGGAGAGAAAGCTAAGTAGAAAAAAAAATGGAACAAGTTATCTTG
>JAKBSX010000385.1 GCA_021844725.1 Actinomycetes bacterium
CCGGCTACTCGGAATCAAAGACACTCTTCCACGTATAAAGACGATTGCGACTCATTTGTAGTGTCCAATTAAATGACGACAACTCGTCTAGCTGGAAGAATGGGTTAATTTTTGGAAACTTGGGTTCAGATATATCTGATCTGTTGGAACTGCCGCCTATTTTGGATTCTCGTATGGCTGCTCAGCTCTTGGGTATCCACTGCAAGACGGCCGAGAAGAGGTCCGTGCGGGTGAGATTCCAGGCGTCCAGATTGGAAAAGTCTGTCGGTTCTCGCGCAACTCGCTGATCCGGTTTTGCGGAAAGGAAATGTCTTCTAAGAACTGGGTGATCGAGTGAGCTGGCCAGCCTCATTTGAATGAGGATCAAGGATCAACTTTGTGTTGCGGTCACAGGGACCAATATGGGATTTGAACTCTCAAGCTGGGTGGTTCGTCATACGTTCTATGACGAAAGCGGAATGTGATTCGCACGCATCAGCTACAAAGAAGCACATTTTCCTGCATGACCAGACGCGGGAACCGAATACGTTCTACGACGTCTCAGCCATTTGCCTCCCTCGTTTTTATAGTTTCCTCTTCGTCATTTCTTTTGTAGCGATAGTCGACCTCGATATACAATTGCGATAGCGAGCCTTCTCGATATAGCAATCTTCGTTCTGAAGATACGTGACTGTTCCTGATGTTAAATCTCCATAGCCTATGAGCTGATAATTCTTACCTTTAGGGGCCGCTATTACGTGAGTGATTCTGACTACGCCACTCCTCACTTAGATGCGGATAGCCGTCAATTCATACCAGTTCGTTTTTTACGCTTCAGTTGGCCAAGCAGATTTGTTATTAGAAGCTCAAGAAAGACTGTACCAGAAATAAAGTACCCCAAGAGAACGCGATCCCAAGGGTAAAAGTTAATAATACCCGTAGTGTTATTGACGTTGAAAACAGCTGTTCCAAAGATACTTTGCACTCCATCATTGCCTTTTAGACTCCAGCCTGGGTAGTAAGGCGGATCTATGTTTAGCCATCCGGTCTCGTTGGAGTTGAATGAGATCGAAGTATTCGAGGTGGATGTGCTGACTCGATTTTGAACCATAGTGTTTAAAGTGTCAGTTTGGCCAGTTGATGCTTTGTTATTAGCCTCAGAAAGTAATGTACTTAGATTGTTTATCATTGGTCGAGCGGGAAGCATCTGAGCAAGCCCAGCAAAATCATTATTCTTGACTAGTTCAATATCCTTAGATGAATAAACAATTTGGAGATCCTTCTGCCGCTTGATCCAGCTAGTGGGTCCGGTGGAATAGGTTTTGTAGATGACTAAATACTGCACCCCAATGGGAGCAAGAAGTTTGCCAAAGTTATCAGTCTTGTATTCGTTTTGAGTTAGCCAGGTAATATATGCCGAACGTTGTGACGTAGATGTGGTGTAAACGGGACCGAGCTGTAAATTGTCTCCAGATATTACTTCACCAGGAAGAAATCGGGGTCCCGGATTAGCAATTATCCTTTTTTGAGTAAACGGAAATGACAGATATAGATGCCAGGGGAGAACAAGCGTTTTACCTTGACCACCTTTGATTTTGTTGGCAACAGTTGCCCAGTCACTGGGTAGTTTGCTTGTTTGGATCTGACCGTGTATGCCCCAGAATATTATTGGGTTATACGAAATTTCTAATATTGCTCCAACCGCAATTACCGCGATAGTGGCGTTTCTGGAAGCTTGCTGGAGAGATATATTGGCTAATCCTTCGCCCAGAAGTATGGAAATTCCTGTCGCTAATATTGCCGAGAATTTCTCTGGCTCTCGCATCATTGAGAATCCTGGCAAGTGTTGGTAAAGAAGATTGAAGAATGCTCCAGTTGATCCCTGGTTTCCCAGTGTAAAGAAGAATGCGGCTACAAACGAGATGGCTAGGATTAGTGCGAATTTACGGTCGTTTCTATCCCAAAGTGTTTTCAGTCCCCAAATTGATAGGAGAAGTATTGCAACCAAAAGGATAGGCCATCCCGATACTAAGGATTTGGAAGTCACGTGCATTTGTCGCCAAAACCCGTAAAGACCTAGCACGTTGGCATATAAACCAAGATGTGGGTCTGCTCTAGTTGAAAATGCTTTCAGGAGAGTTTGGTTATCGGCTAGATTGACTGGTAGCGGGTGGCCCAGCACTGGTATCACCAGGTATATATTCAGCAAAACTACGAGAATCAACAGCAGCGGGATCGATCGCCTGAGAGAACGATCTCTAAATCCAAGCAACATTCCAATTAGGACTACTAGCCCACCAATCCATGCGTAATGAGCATCAATGGATATCATTAGGGTGAGGATGAGGGCAATATGGGAGACTGTCTTTACCTCTCTTCTTACCCATTTGTCAACCGCTACGTAGAGAATAGGAAGAAGAAGATATCCGTATATCACTCCTAATTGCCCAGAGTAAATTCGCTCCACAACAAATGGATTAATTGAAAAGAACAACCCTGCTGCAAGCTTTGCAACCAAATTTCCCCTGACTGCTCTTGATATGGACATGCACGCAAGAGGAAAGAACAGAAATATTGGTATCCAGGTGGCCGCAGAACCAAGAAAGTGGGCCAAAATACCAACCAGGATACCGTACGAAAATGCTGCATTTATTCCACCATGGAGGCCATAAAAGGAAGGAGCAAGAATAGGAGTGTGGGGGCCAACTACCCAATCAAGTAGTAGCAGATAGCCACCTCGAAAGAATGGGACGCAAACTGCTAACGCTATGACAACACCCAGTATTAGCGGTGCAAATTTCTCTAAAGGTCTCTTAGGTCCTAGTTCAAGATGCCCAGTGAGATCCGATTTTTCATCGACCTTAAAGATGTTGGCGTTACTATCCATTGCCTTTAGAGTGTACACAATCAGCGTTGCTTCGTCATTGCTAGGATCGAATGATCGCAGGGAAAATGATTACGCTGGTTGGGAAATTGCGCAACTTCCCATGTTGAGATTCGCATGGTTCTAGTAGGCATGTTAAATGGTTCTGCTGAAGGTTCAGTTTTATGAATTCATGCAACACGACTTGAAGAGTACTTAGCCAATTAGTCGGCGTCAATTTCCTGGATAGGAGCGTGATATTGCATCTATTGAGATCCTAAACTTGCTGTCGGCCAATAATGGTTGCCCGGACAAAGCCTTGTAATAGAAGTCGAGCCAGGCCTTTACGAATTTTGCCCTCAGATCCACGAGGTACTTGAGATGCAATCTCATCTGCAGTTTCGGGTTTTCTAGCCTCTGCTAGAATGGCCAATGTCATTCCACTGAGTTGGGTCGATAGCCGAGCAGGTTCAGGTTAGCCCAGCTACTTAGGGGCACGTAGTGATACCTTGAGATAACAAGTCTTCTTCTATTCAGCATTGCGGTCCTCGTTTAGATGTATACGCAATATCGGTAATCATGCGGTTAGTTACCGCTAACGCGTTGACACGTTAGATGTGTGGCTTCATTCCAATTGAATCGGGTAGTGCGTTCTGGCCTGGAAATACAGCCAGGCAACCATCAGCCTGGCTGTAGGTCTAGATGGGTTTGGTTCAGCAAAGTTGGAAAATCTGCCAGTTCAAATCGCCATGAAGGTTATCGTTGTCATGGCGTTAGGGGGGTACTTATTGAGACTTGTCGCTCTATCGGCCCGCTCTGGCGGACATAAGAACGACTGTTTCTGGTTTCGTTTTGATCTGCCTACCATAAGCTTTTCCAACGGTCCTGGATATAGAATTTCTTCGAGTTCCGAAACCAAAATCTCGGTAGTCCGCCATTTGGATATGGTAGGTAGCTCTGGCGAGATCGAAGCCGTGGTTGGTAGTAGCGAACAGCGTGAGTCGTTCTTTGTCGAGGAAAATACCGGTATCTATTTGGTTGTGAATAATACATTATTTCTCCTTGGATATTGCCACTTGTGCTGTGAGGGCGGTAGCTGCATATGTTTACGTGCCTGTTAAAAAGTTCGTAGATCGCTTATTGGTAAATGCCAATGTTTTATGTCTCGGATGTTTGGAAATGACTTTGGAGGTAATTTCACTCAGCCAATTCATTCGAAGCCTGAATCGGCCGTTTATGAAATCGAATTATGGGTAGACCCAGGTATTTTATGTTAAGCGACTCGAATCGATTCCTAAAGCTTTCGGGATCAGCGTGAGTACTGCTTTACAAATTCCGCGTCATCGTTGTCTTCGCTAACCTTCCCCCCATCAGAGGCTTAGTTCTGCTTTGCGATTTGAGGTAGGTGTAGAAATCCCAAATTTCTTTATGCAAAAATTAAGAGCCCTTTTACCGAACGTTTTGGGTGTCGATATCGGTCAGGTAACCCATCAATTTGCGGT
>JAKBSX010000386.1 GCA_021844725.1 Actinomycetes bacterium
GTGGGGATGGCTCGACTCGAATCCGGCCTTGCGTGCCAGCCCTCCGAGACTACCCCAAAAGGATATGGCTTCAATCTCCGTCGAACAACTCGCGGTTTTGATCCGAGATGCTGAACAAGCCAATCCACAGTGGGCAGCGATGATTGCACTGGCTGCGGTATCGGGACTGAGACGCGGAGAACTACTAGGGCTCAAATGGAGCGACATCGAGGACAATTCGATTCGGATAAGGCGCTCACTTGGCTACACGCCTAAAGACGGCATATTCGAAGGACCAACCAAGACTCGCCAGACACGTCGAGTTGCATTAGATCAGGTTGGAATGGCCATTATTGAAAGGCAGAAAGAAGAGATCAGATTCGCTGCCGATAAGGTCGGGAGTTCAGTTACGGAAGATCCATACCTGTTCTCGCCGGAGCCAGATGGGGCTAAACCATTCCATCCTGATTCGATTAGTAAGGTCTTTCGTCGAATAGCGGACGCTCATGGTTGGAGAGAAATTCACTTCCATTCGCTCCGTCACTTCTCGGCCAGCGAGATGATTGCCGCGGGAGTCGACGTCAGAACTGTTGCAGCACGACTCGGCCATGCCGATGCTTCGATAACACTGAGAGTATACGCCCACGCCCTTCCAGAGCGAGACCGGGCGGCAGCGGAGATACTTGGCTCAAGAATTTCCTTTCCAAAATCAATCGATCGCGCATAAAACCTGGCCAAGGGAAATTGCCCGAAAGCTCAATTGAAACGAACATAAACTATTACATCCAACGCAAAGGCAAAGTAGATTTTGGTCATCTCGGAAACTTCCTTGTTGGTGTTTCTCAAACTAACCGATCCCTCCGTTTAGATGACCTCCGCTAAAGCGAAGGTCATCATTTATGGGTTTGAGTGAGCATCTAATCGTTGTAGTGATTATCAGCATCGTTCACATCAATACCTAAGATAGATTCGGAACCCAGGGCAATGATTTCAATCAGTTTGTCACGGGAAAACCGCCACTGGCCATTCGGAACTCTCCATGCCGGAATCAGACCATCTCGGGCCAGCCCCTGAATATGAGATACCGAACATCTGAGCAACCGAGCAGCTTCTTTGGAAACTAGAATCGGTTGATAGGTGGGATATGTACTAGTCATTTTGATTTCTCCTCCGTACGTCTGACTTTGTAGTTCTTATATATATATGTATGCACCAAGTGCAAAGGTGCTGGTCTTGGAAGTGCATCGGATTGTAAGCAACACCCGAAATGCAAGAAATTTTGTAGGTGGAAAATATTCCGAAAAGTGGTTTCCGAGTCCTGCTTCATCCGGGTCCCGGCCTTTGCTTCCTTCAAAGTGATCCGAGCAACCACGAGTGAGTATTCGTTCAAGACCACCCTGTGACCCAAGTATTAGTTGTGTTTGTGTCGTTTAGTTCTAGAATGGGTTGTACTTGAAAAGGAGTAACCATGTCGATGCTGATGCCCCATGCGACAGACCCGCTCGAGACACCTCGTGCCGCTCAGATCGAGGAACTGCTCCAGAAAATGCGAGAATCACATCTCACTCCGCGAATTTCGCTCGAGGGACAGAAAATTACATTGCCTACAGAAGTAAATGAGGCAATTTTAGATATTCTTGAGCGCTTTGCCGAGGGCCATGGAGTCATCGTCGCCTCGATCGACTCGCTACTAACGACGTCCCAGGCTGCTGAGCTTCTTGGAATTTCACGCACTTACATGATACGCCTGATCGATGAAGGTCGTATCCCAGTACAGTACCGGGGAACTCATAGGCGGGTACACCTTAAAGATGTAACGGAGTTCATGGAAACCTCTCGCAGAACGCGTGCCGACAAGCTGGACGCTATTGCGCAGTTGTCTGAACGTACTGGCCAATACGACAGCGACCCCTTCTAGACGTGGGGTTTCGTGTTTTTTTTGGATGCGAATGTCATCATTCCTACTAGACGGCGAGACATTCTTCTGACTTTGGCAGAAGCGGACCTCTACGTCCCCTTATGGAGTAGCTCCTGCCTTGAGGAAATGGATAGGCACTTGCCCGAATCAATGACACTGGCAGACCGAGAGTTTCTTTTCAAAATGATGAATGAGGCGTTTCCAGAGTCACTCATCGAGTGGCCAAAAACAGTTGACGTGTCTGTGCGCCTAAAGATCAACGAGAAAGATCAACACATCGTCGCTGCTGCTCTATGGGGCAAGTCCGACGCACTACTAACCAACGACGCCACTCTTCGGGATGAACTCATTGCCAGCAAGCTCATTGACAACACAACGACTCATTACACTTCATTGGATTTCTAGAGGAAATTGAAACGAGCATTGACAGTTCACTTTCCATCCACATCGTTTTAGACGATGGTTCCTCACACACCTCCAAGGCCTGGATAGCCGAACACCCTCGCTTTGTAATACATCACACCCCGACTCATGCCAGCTGGCTCAATCAGGTTGAAGCATTCTTTTCGATTCTGACCCGCAAACTTTTGCGCCGAGGGGAGTTCTCTCCCAAAGAGGATCTGGTTGAGAAAATGACGGCCTTCATCGATCACCATAGTAAAACGCCAACACCGTCCAAGTGGGTCTACAACGCCAAGCGACCAGCTGAATGAGTATATACAACGAACTTATGTGCGGGAGCGCTAGATCCCCGGCTCTGACTCTCAACACGCAAGAATCCCTTCTGGTAGTGACTGTGTTTGACAAGTGAAAGATCTATTGGCTCTTATTAAGTCGAAAAGTTGTGCAAGTATGGTGCAATTTAGTAAGATAACTACTACGAGATGTCAATAGGAGGACAATAGTGGCTTTGGATTTGCCTTTGCCAATGAAGGACAAGCTGGTTAAATCTCCGCTCAGTCTTGTAGTTTGCCAAGTGAGGCATGAAGAGATTTCGGCTGTTAGCGATGCAAATCGAGTTCTCCAACTTCATTCAGAAGTAAAGAATCAGTACCCTTTGCTTGAGCAACAGTATGGTCAGTCATTGACTATCAGTGCTGGGCCTGGTGGAGTTCAACAGGATCAACAGAGATTAGAACGTGGCTGGCGGATGAAATCTTCCGATGGCTGGAATGTCGTTATCATGCCAAATTTCTTTTCGCTTGAAACTACTTCATATACGGAGTGGGAAGAATTCCGTGAGCGAACTGAAATCATAATTCAGTTAATATCCAAGATTCTTTCCCCCCAACTTGAGCAAAGGATCGGGATCCGCTATATCAATCACATTAGAGTTCCTGGTGTCAATACTCCAAGAAGCTGGTTAGAGAAGATTGATGCTGCGTTTCTTGGTCCTATCGGTCATGAGGTGCTTGGATCTGCAGTAGTAGAGAACCAGCAGGTTACCCAGTTCGACTTGGCTGAAGGCCGCGTCGCTATTGTGAGGCATGGAACTACTCGAGATATCAGTGCTCGGGAGGACAACTATGTTTACATTATTGATCAGGACTGCTTTAGTCAGCGTGGTCACGCATTTCGTCAGGATGACGTGTGCAATGAAGTAGCTGCATTGCACACACTGCAGCTTCAGGTTTTTCAACAGGCAATCACGGGTAAGTTTTTGGAATATTTAAGGGGAGAGTAATGGCCGTTGTGGAGGACCAAAGTGTTTCACGGGTTGGCATATATGCACAAGCCTGGGAAATCGGTGAAATTGCAGAAACCCCGTTGCCTCAAGGTTCTATCGATTGGTTAGACAACCTATCATCAGTCACGAAAACAGAAATCAGTACTTCTTCCGGTTGCCAAGAGAGTGAAGTGTTGCAAGGAAAGTCACCTGATGGGCGAGAGTGGAAACGTATTTGGGAGATTCTTCTTGAGAGGTCCCGCGACCCTAATACTGAAATCGTTGGTTTGATTCCGAATGATCGATGGTCCCATAGTGGTTTGGTAGGTGTAATAGGAGGGATATCTGCCGCGCTTGTTTCTGAAATCGTTCTAGTGGGTGATCCAGAGAATGCAATGTGGGATCCCACACCAGTTTCGTCTTCCGGCTTTGCAATCCGTCTTGTCTCATCAGAATTTCAGACGAGGGAATTTAGGAGCTTTGTGCTTCCAGGTGCTAAGACTCAGCAAATATATTCCACCGAAGTGGTTCTGAGAAAGTTTGACGATCTGAAACGATGGCTGAATCGCGGAGAGCGTTATACAGCTAAAATCAGCAGGATATCAATTAGGAGCCTACGATACTGGTCTGCGGACAATTCTATCCAGCCTCGAGCTGCCACGGTGCGTAGACTATTTGAGCTTCATTCTTTGGTAGGTTCACTCGTGGAAAAGGCTGGGGAGGATGCCACACGAAACTGGTTCTCAACATCAACAGATAATGGTCTAA
>JAKBSX010000387.1 GCA_021844725.1 Actinomycetes bacterium
CGACTAGCTTTCCAAGTTTCTGAGTGCCATCTTTCCCTGCCATAATCCCATCCTTCCAGATAGACCTAATGCTAAGAATACCATGCATTGACTCAAGAATTCATGGATGTTTTTTGGTGGTCATGGCCCAAATAACTCGCGGCTTTCCAGGATCACAGCCGCTACCAGAAAGCGAAAAACGCTGCGAGACACAGATGAAAACATAACCAAGAACTCAGGCCAGGCGGCACTAGGTTGTCACAACCGTGAGTAATAGTATTTAAAGAGAGAGTGAGTGATCGATATATGGAATTTCAAAGCCGTACGCATCAATGGATAGAGACATCAAGCGGATACCAGCTTTCCGCCGGGACAGTCGCGGCACACCGAGACCACGTTCAAATGAAAATACGGCCGGTGCTCATGCAAAGGGAGAGGCGGGAGGAGTTCGAAAGCTGCTGCCTCGCCGAGGGTGCCACGCTCTCAACAGGTGCCGGAAATCGGAAGATTCCGGAGGCTGCAGATCCATTCCGAACGGCATTCGAAAGGGACCGTGACCGGATCCTCCACTCTACCGCATTTCGTCGCCTTGCCGGAAAGACCCAGGTCTTCATATTTCCAAGCGATCACCAGAGGACGCGCCTGACGCACGCATTAGAGGTCTCTCAGGTAGCGACTGCGGTTTCAAGAGCCGTCGGTCTCAATATCGCATTGACGGAGGCTATCGCATACGGCCACGATTGCGGTCATGGGCCTGGCGGTCATGCCAGCGAGGACGCATTCTCCGCGTTTCTATCCGAGGGCTACGATCATGCCACCTGGGGGGCAGACCACACCTTGAATGAACTCAACCTCTGCCTCGAAACCTTGGACGGTATTCGTAACCACTCATGGTCACGGCCGCAGCCCATGACTCCAGAGGGAGCAGTTGTATCCTTTGCAGATCGGATCGCGTACTGCGCGCACGACCTCGAGGATGCCATCAGAGCAGGCGTAGTCTCTGACCGCCAGATACCAAAATCGGTCACCTCTTCGGCTGGCAGAACAAGGGCCCGTCAACTCAGTTACTTCATTTCGGACATGGTGAAGACGATCTCTACTACTGGAGACGTCGCATTGTCACGTGACGCAGCATCGGTTCTTTCCCACCTCAGGGAATTCAATTACAGTTACATTTACATGCGGCCTGACTCTCTTGCGCAATCAGAGACCGTTATCAGGGTTTTGGGCAGCCTGGTCGAGTATTACATTGAGAATCTTCAGCTGCTGCCAGGAGAGACTTCCGAGGCGATGGATTGTGACATCGCCAGGATCGAAACGGCGATCGCCTATGTATCAGGAATGACCGACCGATTCGCTTTTCAAAAGGCCAAAGAGTTAACGGGGCTCGATCCGAGTTCCCTGCCGCTAGGGATCGACCTGACTTACATCTAACTTTTCCAAGCACTCCGCAAAATGGCTTCCGGCTCTAACTGGGGGCCGGTCCAGCTTCTCTCGATGGCCGCATTAACATATGCCTTCCGTAAAGAATCACGCCAGCTCCGAGCACAGCCACCAGGCCGTTCACAAGCCACGCAATGGCATATGAACCGTGTGCCACAACTACCCCAAAAACTAAAGGACCGAATACGCTAGCAAGTCTCCCACCAACCTGGGTAACCGATGTTGCCCTAGCAGGCGCCTTTGTGTGCGTGCGAATCACCGCGAAGTTGAACAGGCCGTTCCACCCCCATCCAGCACCGTAAGCGATAATCGCGCCAAACCAGAAGAATAGGTAAACGCGAAATGCGGAGCCAAGTGCCAGCCCTATGTACCCCAGACAACCCATCACAAGCATTAGCGCAATAACCTTGAAATGGCCACCACCGCGACGATCAGCCAAGACTCCGGAGTAGACGCGCACCATCACCGCCACAGCCCCAGCAGCACCCGCCAGATATCCTGCTTCGGGTTTTGAAAGCCCACCCGCCACACCAGAAGTAACTAGAAACGCCGTCATCGCGGCTGCAGCAAAAATTCCCAGGCCAAATCCCACTCCCAAGACGACCAATGGAGCGATCCTGCCGGGAGAGGTGGGATCTTTGTGTTTTGCCCTATAGCTGGCAAGGCTGGTGTGAGACCTTGGCACAAGAAGTGCGGTGACACCCGAGCACAATGCTGCAAACGCGAATGCCCAACGCCATCCAATTGTAAGTGCGATCGCCGGAACAGCCAATCCACCAAAGAGCGAAGCAAAAGGTATAGCAGACTGTTTGACGCCAAAAGCAAAACCTTGGCGGTCTCTCGGAATCCTTCTGGCCAAGAAAAGGTTCGTCGCTGGCTGCATGGCGGAACTGACGATACCCGAGAAAAACAATACTACGCTTAGGCTAACCCATGAATGCGCCAGAAGAGCTATCAGGGCGAGCAACGTACCCGCTAAAAGCGCCGTGGGTTTCATGACCCTAGCTCCGCCGACAGCTTCCGTCAGCCTTCCAAACGGCACCGATCCTGCAGCTGCACCAAGATAATAAATTGACACAGCCATACCAAGCGAATCTGGACCGAAATGGAGGGATGCACCCATTTGAACTGCCAAGGCACCGGTTAAAAACACTGCAAAGGAGGTTGTGGTAGAGGCTGCTATCGCTGAAAGGACGTCCCTTCCTATCCCCCTCCCCGGCTCCACGCCTGATAGGTCGTCGCCATTTTCGGCCTTCGATGCTACTGTTTCCAAATCAGAAGAAGAGTCGTCGCTCACCAAACCAATTACACCTCTCGAGACGTTGCAGAACAATGGCTGTGGACTAACTCCAAAGCGGGAAGCTTCTTTGGCGACTCATCATCGCGTGTGTAACTCCACTAGACTCAAATCCACACGACTGTGCGAGCTACCACGGCTTTGATTGCCGGGAACAACTTTTCCGGATCCGCCACGAGCCGACGATGGCATCACCCACAAGCCCCAAGGTCAGCTTATACTCAAACTGGCTTTTTGTCTCGTTGTGTTCGAGTTGATCCAACTCCGTGACTTAAGTCTCTTTGATAGCTGGTGCTGCCCTCTCGGGAAATCTTGGCATCTGGAGATCGCCCCGATCTATTCTGAGAACAAAAAATTGGCAGCCCAGATCACCCGAGCTGCCAATTTTCCGCGCTAAGAGAGTATTTACTTAGAGATACCCAAGTCAGCTTCGATCAGTCTCTTTGGCTTTGCGCCAATTGAAGCTGCAACCAATTCGCCTGACCGAAACAGTCCAATCGTTGGGATCGAGAATATCTGGTATCTGCCTGCGACCTCTTGATTTATGTCGACGTTGACCTTTACGACCTTTATCTCCCCAACCCTCTCGGCTGCCAAAGAGTCCAGTTCTGGTGCAACCATACGACAAGGCGCACACCAAGGCGCCCAGAAGTCAACAATGACCGGAATGTCCGCCTTAAGGACCTCCGATTCAAAACTCTCCGTTGTGTTTGCCTCTATTGTTGCCACGATTTCTCCTTATAGCGGGGTTATGAAAATAATAACAAATACCTATAGAGGTATATTCCCCTCAGTCATGAATGTTGACAACTAAGCGGCCTTTGACCTTTCCCTCAAGTATCTCTTTGCCATACCTCTCTAGATCTGTCAGCTGAATCTCATGCGTCATCGCAGCTAAAAGCTCTAGCGGAAACGAGTCCGCCAGTCTTTGCCATATTGCAGACCTCTTCCCAATTTCCAGCGACACTGAATCGATACCGAGAATGTTCACGCCTCGCAACAGGAACGGCATCACGTTCGCAGTGAACGAGGAACCGGCCGCCAAACCGACTGATGCAATCGAGGCTCCTCTTCGCAATTGGCTCAGAACATGACCTAGCGTCGAACCCCCAACGTTATCTATGCAGCCCGACCATCTCTCGCTCTCAAGTGGTCTCGATGCTGGTGTTTCGAGCTCGGATCGCTCGATAATTGAGCTAGCTCCGAGCAGCCTCAAATATTCGTGCTCGGCAGGTCTGCCCGTTGAGGCGGCGACCTTGTAGCCAAGCGATGAGAGAAGCGCGACCGCTATCGATCCAACGCCCCCTACCGCCCCTGTGACCAGAACCTCATCTTCGGAGGGCATCAGCCCGTGATTCTCGAGAGCGTCGACTGCCATCATTGCTGAAAATCCAGCCGTTCCAAAGGCCATCGCCTGAAATAGAGTCAACCCAGCCGGCAGCCTTACCACCCAATCGCCCGGAACCCGGACAAGCTCGGAATACCCACCCCAGTGGACCTCTCCAAAGCGGTAACCACCGACAATCACTTCATCACCGGGCGAAAAGCGAGGATCTGACGACTCTGTTACAACACCTGAGACGTCAACGCCAGGTATGTGCGGATAA
>JAKBSX010000388.1 GCA_021844725.1 Actinomycetes bacterium
GTGACTCAGACACCAGTCATTCCAATCGGTTATGTCTAGAAACATATACTGAGAACGTGTTTACCAGATCAATGCTACTTGATGCCGATCTGCTTTTGAACCAGGTCAGAGGTCACGGAGATAATTAGCTCCTTGCCGAACTCAAAGACTGTTGGACTGGCCTTTCTGATCATTTTCCAGCGTTTTACTTGTTCCGCGTCGGCCATATCGGACTTAGTGAGTGCTTGAATCTGCTCCTGGATGGTAAGCCGATCCGCCTCGCTAAGTCCTTCCTGTCCATCTAACAGATTCTCAAGCTGATATAGACGCGCTTGTCTGGATACCCAGGGAAAAGGTGAAGCACAATAGGTACAGAAATCGGGTTTCGGATAGCTACCCATTGCTCCTGTTGGAGCACCCTGAATAGCTTTCTCGCAACTGGGGCAAGAGGTCAAGATAAGGGTGCCACATTTTTCGCAATGAGCCTTGATTTTCTGACTTTTGAGTTCGATTCGCATAGTCTCAACGTGTCCACGTCTACATATGGCGGCAGAATAGTAGTCGCGTTCTGGACGATTGTACATATGAATATTATAAACCTTAGGGAATATTGTGAGATATCTGCTTGATAATCTGTTCGATCAACTGTGACATAGGTTGTCATACTCTTTGCACATTGCGACATCAGAACGTGACGACGGCTACCTCTGTCCGAACGTGGGGCCAAGCAGCTCAATTGGCAGTTCATCAGATGTCAAGGTTTCGCCGCTTCCAAGCACAATTTCTCCGGTCAGGCAACTGATGTTGCCACCCTGTGCTCGTAAGACAGTGACGATCGGCTCCATAACAGATATCAGATACATCCACGAAGTGGATTCGCCAACCTTAAGTTCGTAGGGTAGGCGGGGATTCGTGCCTGGAAAGTGATCGTGAGACATGAGGCTCGCGCCGCTGGGACGTAGCCGCAGATCATGACTGTCGACGAAGGACTTGAGAGCACCTTGGTTTCGCGCAGTCACGATAATAACGGGTGGTCCGAGATCGCTGTACATTTCAAAAAACGAGCTGGCCGTGCTAGTTGGGAGGAACAGAGTGCCTCTGTCAGGCAGGTCCGCTATACCCAAACCTAGCTCTACGACAACGCTTCGTTGAGGACCAAACGACTTCACGGCTGACTCGATCAACTCGACGAAATGCTCGTCAGTCATAGTCGCAAGCGCACCTTGATCGATTCCGGCATCGCGCTCATGGCCAGTCTTCCACTCCGTCAGGACCTCAATTGGGTAGTCATCCGGATGAAGCCGATCAACGATAGTGTGATGCGGTGTGCAGAGCAAGATGAGATTAGAGAATGCCCGTCGTTCGTCGTCGCTCATGCTCGTGTCGTAACGAGGAGAGTTCGTATTAGCACCACGGATGTGTGCAATCTGTACGTTTGAGACTGGCTCGTTTTCGACGAAGATGATGACCTTAGCTGTACATCCCGGGAAATAACAAGTTGTTCCTGAGAATGCGAACAAAGCTCGCTCAGTCCCAGTCGTATAATCACGGGGTCCTGGAGTACGTGTCATTGTTCTAGAAAGCCAGCGGAGACATCGGAATCAATCGCCCCACAAACACGTCATGAAATTTCTGGACATCAAAATATATGATAGGTAGTACGTTCTCGTGGTACATCATTACAGATTACTTCAGGAAAATGTACGGTGCTCTTACAACCGCTTCAAATATGAAACCTTAGGCATATCCATCTGACCGGACTAGCCTCTTCACGGCTCCCTCCATGGTCTCCCTACTCGTGGACGGTCCATACTCGGCGGATGACCTCGGCTGGTGGGGGGCGTAGGTGGCACAAGCTTCGCCTTCGAGTTGGCGACGAGGCCGCGATAGCGTTCCCGCCGTCACCGACGTGCGCGCACCGCAGCTCGCGCACTTGTACCGGCCATCAGCCACTGCCCATCCGCCCGGGTTTCCACATCGTGGACAGACGAACCCGTCCGGCCAGCGGAGCCACTCGAGGTAGTCCAAGCAGTCGCTGTCACTGGCGAACCATGACTGGAACTCGCCGGTGATCGCGGGTAGGAACGCCCGCCTGGAGCTGAAGTACCGCCACTCCCTCAGGCTAGTCCGGTCAGATGGATATGCCTATGAAACCTTTAAGCCTTCAGCCCAAGACCGTCAAACTCTTAGCAAATTTATCATTACTACTTACCCTATCGCGATGTTACCAACTCTTTCTGGTGTACCCTAAAGGGTCGGCATCGAAGAAGGGCGAACAAATTCGGACACGAATGTTCTCGCTTCTGTTGCGTTTTTATGCAGGTCCTTTTCGTGCACCTCCGTGACCCAACTCGGACCATGACCGCCGACTTCACGCACAAAGCCTTCAAGTTCACCTTCTGGAACAACAAAGAGACCAACCGATCGGAACACTACGTCTAGTCTCTGCCATGCCTGAGTCGGATTTCCGCTGCCTAAGGCTGCTGCGCCCGACTCCTTGGCTCGATCCCATCCTGAACGCGTTTTGAGTACATCCCGTGCTCTCTCAGCTTGTTCGGTGGATAGCCGATCACCTGAACCCGATTTACCGTTAAATATCTCATCAAGACGCGAACGAACATCAATCAAATATGGTGCTTCTAGCCGCTGGTCAAGGTCACTCTTTATGATACGATGATGATTTTCAATGGTGCTCCACTCCCCTCCTAGCGCTTCGACAATTTGACCAAGCAAATTTGCATCACGGAGAATATCAAAATCTGCAACCGTGCGCACAGTTACACCGACTGCACGAAGTGCCTTGATGACCACCGGCATTCGGTGCTTGCCACCACAATGTGTGAAAAATATATCCGGGTATTTATCGTCTGGAGTTTCCACTCTAAGCATATCTAAGATCGATCCATAGAATCGGCAATCCGCGTCAGATTCGCAAATAACAGTCATATCGTGGAATAGCGAATCGAAAACATTTGAATAACGAAGAATTGGGTCACTCCATAGTTCTTGCACGTCCGAAGGGCGCAACACGTGTACCGGGTTACGATCGCTCTCACGAGTTAGGCGCACAATAGTCATTGAATCTTCCGCCGTTAAGAGGCCCTTGAGGACATCGGTGCTATGGGTTGCAACAAAGACCTGTCGCTTCATCTCGTGCTGGTTCGCTAACATCTCGCCAATCAAACGCGCCTGCGGGGGATGAAGGAATGCTTCGGGCTCATCCACGAGCATGATAGTATGATTTCCTGCAATTATATGTGATGCGAGTCCTACAAAGGCACGTATGCCGTCGCCTTCACTCTCGATGGGCGGCAACTGTCGTAATGCTCCTGTGTATTCAATGATTTCGGTTGTGCCGACACACGGTGGAGGATCTCCTATCCGCAGATAGATCTTTATTCCGGCAAAGCGATCTACAGCCACGCCCTTGCCGAATACCCGTTTAGTTAAATTGGAAAGTTCTGTTTCAAGGTCGGGCCTGAAATAAAGCTGGTGAAGAGGATTGACAGGTGTCTGAGTCATAGGATCAATGTTTTGCACAGACGACGCTGTCTGTAGCCTCGCGCTTGCGTCGGCGAAGAGCACGAAGTACGAGGTGAGATTTCCAAGTCCTGCCTTCTCGTTCCACTGCTCACATATACCAGTGAGTCCACATACCAAGCCCGGAAGGTGGACAGAACTCTGCCCAGCCTGATTGTCTACAATTGCTCCTTGCGATCTGAGCGTAGCGATAATAAGCGGTTCATTGCCTTCGTAATTTAAAGAAATCGTTGTGATAGCTTTGAATACCCTGTCAGGCCTGCCAGCGATATGCTGCTGGAGATCCCGAAGCGACTGGCTTTTCCCAGAACTATTCGGTCCTACGAACACTACGATGCTGCTGTTGGCAACGTCAATCACAGTTTCGTCACTCATGGTAATCGATGAAATGGTGACTGACGGGCGAGTTGGAAAGGTGTCGAACAATTCTGGTTCATTTCTCATTCCAATGAAACTACTCCCAAGAACCCATTATCCTCAAGTACCCTCAGCCAAATCATTATGGTCATCAAGCAAAGATATAAATGTCAGACTGCGATAACGTAGCGACAATGTGATCATTTAAGAAACCTAGTGGATTATCGTTCAAATTGTTCGGACAACAATGACTGCTACAACTGTTTCACTATCTCGTCATCAACAGCTACCAACGCCTAATTGTACTTATCGCACCAAATTTTCCACACCATTCCAAAACTCCATCTCAGCAATCTCCCTTGACTTATTTGCGCGAATGCTTCATATTTAGAATCAAATATATAAGTGCATATTTGATGTATAAGAACAAATCAAACCATTA
>JAKBSX010000389.1 GCA_021844725.1 Actinomycetes bacterium
AATGGAGCAACCTACACCATAACTGAAACAATCACGGTCCAGTAGGACGGGAGTACCCAAGACAAATACGGATGGGGTCTGAAATTCCTTCTCTTCCATCCCTCCTCCTCTTTTTTCTTTTTCATTCACGATCTGCATTTGGAATCCTATTACTCATTATTGTTCTTTTTCTGCTGGTGTTCTTTGCTCTTGGGTGGATATGGGGCGCAGGATATGAGCCAACCAATGGGTCAATTCGCCAGCAATTGATAGGGTTGCTTGAGCAGAGATTTCAATCGGGAGAAAGATTCGTCTTCTACGATTTGGGTTCTGGGTTCGGCGGTGTCCTGATGGACATTGCAGAAAAATTTCCGAGCGCAATCTGTACTGGAATCGAAGCTGATTGGTTGAAGTATGCAATAGGAAGACGACGCATTCGGAAGCTTGGTTACGGCGCTCGCGTAATGCTCGTCAAAGGTGATCTGCTCAAGCTATATTTCTCTGATGCAGATGTGCTTTACATGTTCTTGTCGCCTTGGATATTGAAGAGGCAGGAATTCAGAGACCGAATGAGAGCGCTCAAGCCTGGATGCCTGATAATCTCGTACTCTCACAAAATTCCCGGACTGGATCCTGCTGCGGTTATTGGAAAGAACTTGTTTGTCTACTCCCGTAGCACGTACTGAGTAAGGCTGGATGTCGGCATTTCCGGTAGATGCATTATTCCTCAAATTTTTCTTGTTTTAAGTCGACGCGCCTTCATTCGTTACGACATCAATAGATGAACCCCACTAGGGCACTCAAACTTGGGATCGTGTGCATGCTTCTTCTACCTGCGTTGATCTTACCCGAGGTGCCTCTTAGCGCATACTCCACCTCTCCTTCCGCCACTCTGACGATATATCCGCCTCCCGCAATTGCATCCGACAATCACCTTTACCCTTTCCTCGTCCAAGCTCAGAGCTCCACGGGAGCCCCACTTGACCTGAACGCGACAGTCTTTATCTCGTCATCTTCACGCGGAATCCTGAATCCGACTAGCTCCGAAGTGAATCTTGTTGACGGTCAGGGTGTCTTTTACGCGAATGCAACAAACGCGGGAAGCGTCAGGATATACGCAGGCGGTCAGGGCTTACTTCCGTCTTCGGTATCTGTTGAGGTCGCCAGCCCGGTTAGCGTCTCTCCATACACACTGAACATCGTGACTCCCCCTATAGCAGCAGAGGGAGAGCAAGTGCCTTTGATAATCGAATCCCAGAGCGCGGGCGGCAATCCCTTCGCAAGCTCGCTCTCATTTGAGCTTTCTTCATCTCTGTTGGGGGGCAACATATCTGAGGCACCTTTGATGGAATCAGGATCTTTCCAGGGCGGCTCTTACTCTATCGAGTACATGGATCTCCCGAGCAACGGCACGTGGGCAATAAGCGCGTCTGGTGACTACTTCTCTCCAGGGAACCAATCATTCGTCAACGTCCTCAACTCTTCAGAGGAGCCTATCGCAGGCAATGGGGTGTACTCTCTTCAAGCTTCCTATATTTCGAATGTTTCCGTAGGATCGACATGGCCCGTAATTATCTACCCAACAGACAACGGCATTCCCACGACCTCTGGCTTTCAACAACTTTCTAGCACTAGTAGCGATCCGTCCGTCGCATCAGTAGTCGGTTCACCAATCCAAAGCGAGTATTACGAAATATTCTATGTGCAGGCCTCAAAAGTTGGGAGTGCATCGATAACGTTTCAGCAGCAAGGCTATCTTCCCGTAACCATCACTCTCAACTGCGTCACCTCCCAGCAGCCTTTCACGATCAGGGCATATGGCCCCTCGAGCTCCTATGCAAATCCCTCACAGCTTCTCGAAGTGATCTCCACGCCCACAATGATGTCGAATATCAGCCTGCCAATTCACTTCAGTCAAGCTAGCGCAGAAATTACATCCTCCTACTCGGAGGTTCCGACGCAAGTTGTTTACTTTACCGATGGGTTCGCCGAGCTGAACATCACCTCCTTCATGCTTGGTTCCGCCACTTTCTTGGCACAGTCTGAAGGGATGTATGCTTCCAACTTTTCGGCAGCGCTGCTATACACGCCTTTCACAGTAACAGTCCAGAGCAACGTTCCGAACGCAAATTTCACTATCCAGTCGGTGCAAAACAAAACCTATGTCGTAACAAATTCATCGGTTCGGCTCTCCGAGCCTTCAGTCGTCAGCGCACCTGAATATCTCATCGCCAACAATGGGACAACGCAATACGAGTTCAGCTACTGGCTCGGTAGCTTTGGAAACTCGACGACGGACTACGTTCAGAGCACTTCGACGCTTTTTGCTTACTACACGAAGAACAGCTTTCTGACCACGTTGGGGACAAATCTTCCGATGCCCGTGGTCAACATGTCTGTCTCCTACTATGAGTCAAACAGCTACCCGTTGATCAACAAGACCGAGTCAGGTACATTTACTCTTGTTGCTCCACGTGGCCTCACAGTGTCGACCCCGGTGACTGTGCTGGGATCGGAGCAAGGTGCGCTCTATGTCTTCACGGGCTGGTCAGACGGGGTAGATGCCGCCACTAGGTTTGTCTCCGCCGGTTCGAACGTAACCGCCGAATACATGACGGAATACATGGTTTCTGCAAACACGAGTTACGGACAGGTCATCAACGGCTCTGGCTATTTCAAAGCGGGCTCTGTTGCGGAGCTGAAGCTCGACACGACTACAGTGTCTTCAGGATTCCTCGTCTACAAGGTGTTTTCAGGCTGGAGGACACCGACCGGTTCGGTCACGAAGGCATCAAATCCTTACTTCATGACGGTTGATTCACCCACGAAACTTACGGCAGTGTGGGTCGTGGATTATTCTCGGCTGATCATATTCATCGCCGCAATGGTGATGCTTGCTGCTGGTGGATTGTACGCAATTATGGCATGGAGAAGAAGGAGGAGGCCTCTGTCATAGAACTTCTTTCAAGTGTACTTGTCATGTCCAATTTGTTGATCTGCGAACCTATGTCTGCTACTTCTGTCCAAGAAAGTTGGCTAGAATTTCCAATGGAGTGATGAGAAGCTGAAAAACAAGACAACAAAGGCTGTTTCAAACGTCGTCACCACGATTGTTCTCATGACTATCACGATCACGGCGGCCGCACTTGCCTATTCTATAGCTGCAGGATACATGAATACCGGCCGCACAGAAGCAAGCCTTACAGTGACCTCAAGCATGCTTTCCTCAGGTGGCGGCTCTGCATATTTCGAAATAAGTGTGTTGAATAGCGGTACGGTGGCTGTTCCGCTGTCGATAACTCTCGAGGGAGATGGAGCGAGAACGCTCATCATCTCTACAGGTTCCCAGGTAGTGAGCGCATCCGAGGCCGTGAGCCTTACCGTGTTCGGACCAAATGGTGATGTACCTTCCGTTATCTCAACTTCTCCCGCGGGCTTCAATTTCGTTGTCCAAAGCGGCGTGCTCAGTGTGACCTCCGGTCAATCGTATCCCGTTATCGTCCAGAGCGCGTCTTCTCGCAATGGATACTCCGAAACAGTAAACGTTGTTGCAAGTTGATTCCTGACTTTTTTCCCTCGTTTTAAGTCAAATAGCGAATCTAGGTAAGAGGCTAGGACATGAAGCTGCTCAGAATAAGGAGCGAGAGGACCGCAATTTCTGAAATACTTGGCGCCCTAATTCTCCTGATTATAGTTGTCACTCTCTCGGCTGCTGTGTGGTCTGCATATGCTCCTGCACTTTCATCCTCTTCAGGAAACCTGAGCAACGAGGCAAACAAGGCGGCGAAGGAACAACTCGCGCTACTTTCCAGCCCTTATTCATACATTCAAGGTAAGACCGCAAATATTTACATCAGCGATTATGGACACGAGCCTGTCACGGTGCAAGCTAGCGCCGTAAACAACGAGCCCGCCAATAACCAACCGTCTGTTTGCGAGTTTGACCAGAGCGGGAGCTGCAACGGTGCAACCCAGATTGCTCCCGGAGGACTCTACGATGTCAAGGTTAGTTTGCAGAGCGTTCCTCAAAACAACGCAGGCTACAACATTACACTCGTAACTGATATGGGGCCGTACTACTTTTTCGTTGCGCCTAATAATTGATCGGATTAAGATGAGTATGGGGAGACAAAAAGCGCGAAGGAGAAGTGCAATAGCATCGGTTGTCGGCATGCTCTTCATACTCGCGCTTTCCATCCTCCTCACCGCATACTTTTCCGCAGTCTATTCATCATATTCGGAGTACAATGCAGCAGTCAATGCCGCTGAGGAAAGCATGCTTGAGGTCACTGTAAGGCTTACTTCCGTCTTCGGTATCTGTT
>JAKBSX010000390.1 GCA_021844725.1 Actinomycetes bacterium
CAGCCGGGATGAAATAAATCAGAAAATTGTACACCAGAGCGCCAATCAATCCGACCAGAACACTTGCAAAGGCGTAGAACGAAAGTATGCCTAAGGCAAGCAATCCACTTGTGACCAGCATTCGCTTTCCCGCGCCTTTTTCTTGGTTCGTGGTTCGTTGTTGTCGTTGGTCCTGGATCCGCTGACCAATTGCTCGAAGCTCTGGAGTTTCCTCTCGTCCGTGAGTCACCCTACCTTCTACTGCTTCTTCTTGCAGTTGTGTCTTTCCAGTGAAGTAGGCTAGGAAGGAAGGCGTTATCGCGATGCTGCACGGCGAAAAGAAAGATGCAGCGCCTCCTACCACGGCTAACCCCAAAAGAAGGTATGGAGATACGGTGCTGGCCCCCGCGGCTCTAGAAAAGAGGCCGCCAACAAAGTTGACATAAAGATAGTATCCCGCAATGAAGAGAAGAATCAACCCGGTTACGGATGATAGCAGTACAAGGAAGTTTCGGCGATTGCCTGTCAGCCGAACAGTACCGCTACTACTGTCCGTTTCTGCATCAGCCCCGCTTTGCCTGTCAGAATCATTATCGCTCAATTTTGAGCACCCGAAATCAATCGAGAAAAGAAATCAAACGCGACTTTCAATTCCAATCACCCGTATCACTGCAGAGTAACAAGGGAGGAATTTTTGCATGGGCGATCTCAGTTCGACTGCTGTTTAGGCAAAGCTACTGTGCGATGTGGTAGCGAACATTCTCCCGACAGTTTCACATTTGCCATGCGTCCTGCGGAGTAGAGGATTGACACAAGGAGAAGCAGGCTTGCAATTACCGTGCTTTCCCAGCTGATATTTTCTTGGAAAGAGAGCAAAAGGCCAGAAGCCGGCGGAAGTATACTGAACAACAGTGTCCCAAGTGTGGTGACGCAGCAGCTGTGCGTCCCAAAAAAAGCTGAGGTCCAGCTACCCACATATCCGGTAAAACCTCCTTTCGTTGCACCGCTTCTTTTCCTGCCTTTCCTCCAGCTTCTCAGTTCGTATGCAAGCAGGCTGAAGTTTATTCCTGCTAGGAAGCTTAGGATGAGCAAAGAAAACATAGAACCCGGATCAAGAAGTAGAGAAAGATGCGCATTCGGATACCAAATCAGAACTGGATTTCCCCAGCTGATGGGACCTTGAAAATAAAATTCATGGTAAGGAGGCGTCGCTCCCACGGCCCGAAAATAGGCGGTGGGGCTCTTGCCGTAGAAGCTAAACACGCCTGTCACAAATGCATACAGTTCACCGTAGAGCACTCCACCTATAATTGCCACAAACTTGTAGCTTCGCCTTGAAAGAACGGTACGAAGAGAGACCAGAAAGATGTGGAAACGAAGAGAAAGCGATATTTGTCCTTGGTTTCGACCTGACAACATGATTTTAGTTCAATCAAGTTTTTTTCACGCGCGTCATATTTAATGCAGAAGGTTTCTTACTGGTTAGATACTATCTGCGGAGATAGTTAAGCAGACGCGTGCAGTTTCGTACTCCTGATTTAACTGCGCAAAGCATTGGTGCTTCTGCCTTCGTATTCCGAATTGTATGACCATAAAGTGCATTTGCAGCAGAATGTATCTTTGAAGAATAATTAGCTGATCTGCTAATTATTTTTCGCTTTTTGTTGTTAGCAGGTTACGACCGAACTCAAAGAAAAGTTGTCAGCAGGTATCGTCTCACTCGACAATGATCGGGCTGCAAATGAGTTCGGCAGAGTTATGGTTGCTATAGGCGCGTCGTTTCTACTCATCGATCCTTGTGTTCCCATCCTAAACCCTCAGTGCTTTCCATTTTTCTCTGGTTCACATTAGGAAATATCCTCGATAACTATTCTGTGCCCAAGTCCGTAGGGATAGGGGTTCGCGCCACCATTCCAGCTGGGGTTTCCGCCAGCAGTTTCATGGCAGGGTGCAGACCCGGAGTTTGCTTGAGAACAGTAGTCAAGAACATTTAGCACTAGGCTTCCATATTGAGATGTTGAGCTTCCCTGAAAATCTTCGGGCTGCGGTGAGTGACCGTCGACGAGAAGTTTCAAGCTTGCCGACGGAGTGCTGTTGATCTTGTATCCAAGGATGTCGGTACTGTTGAAAATTATTGGGTGCTCCGAACCGCTGAAATTTACGTATGCATATGTGGCTGCCCAGATCTGGAAGAAATCGCTCAGAGTATAATTTGTATTTGTGGGTGACTCGATGTGAATTACTCCAGAGTCGTCGTGAGTATGAATGGGCTCAAAACATGTATTTGCTCCTCCACCAAAGACGGGCTCTCCGTTGTAAGTAGCTACTTGTACAGGGTTTTTGATTCCAATCCCCGGCGGAATTGTTACATTGTTTCCATCAATCGTAATCGTGAGCCAAGGATGAATGTGGAAAAAGAGAGACTCCTGCGAAAGGCATGAGAACGGAAAATTACGGTTACCGACTGTTGGAGATTGATAACTAGGCGTCGCAACGTGATTGTTAAATTCGAAATAGACGAGTCCGAGTATCATCACCACAACCACTAGTGCAGGAATGACGTATGCCCAAGGAATCTTGCCTTTCTCTTGCATTCTTCGGCGCCTGGCGCTTAAGTCTCGATTAGGCTTTCTATTGCTCACTTCCATATCTTCCTCTGCTTGCGAAAAATCATGTTAGGTTTTATAGAAGAGTGATGCCGGTGCAGCACTGTGGATATGGGGGCGTCTGCTCAATCGTTGATTCTATTGTAGTCAGCGATACGAGTGAGGCATCGTATCTGATAGTCGCACTGCCGTTCTCATATCCAGCCGTGAAAATTGCGCTCTGAACACCAGCAAGTTTGAGTACTCCGCCCTCAAGTTTATCTTGACATTTAGGGCAACCGCTCGTCGTGCTGGTGCAGGGCTTGCCACAATTCCCGCACTCTATCTTGAGAGTGGCCGTTTGGATGCCGGGAGGCGTTGTTGTCTTGCCTGCCATGTTTGAATCAGATGTGGCTGTAAGTACCGCGAATGCTAAAAACGAGACCACGATGATGACTAGAAGGATTAAAACCCCTACTATAATGGCATGCGGTATTTTGTGGAAAGTTCTCTTCTGATAGGGTTTCAATGGAACGCGAGCACCCATCCCAGTCCAGAGCCTTTCTTCCTCGTTGATGGAGATACGGTTATTTCGCAAACGCCGTAGAAGGAGAAGGAGCTTCCTCCTCACCTACTACGTGGCCCGCGTCAATTATCTTCTTCCTGATTTTGCCCTCGACTTCAGATGTTCCGCGATATACAACGACGATTTCTTTGCTTTGCTCGTTTCCTTCGACCGATGATACTTCATCCATTCCCATTACTGCGTCTTGAATGTTGGATAGGCAGCCCTCGCAATGCATGGAAGGAACTTTTAGTACGACTCTCTTATTCGCTACTTCTTTTCCCTCCTTTTTCTCCGGGTTGACATGTTCTTCTCCTTGCTCTATCATCTCCTCGGCCTTCGCTTTCTTCTTGCCAGCTACTTGTTGCTTCAGCATGGGAACTACCCTGAATCCGAATGAGTTGAAAATCACAAAGGTAACGCTCGTTGCCATCGCAAGCATTGCCCAATCCGGCGTAACAAGCCCAGTAGTAGCAGCGGGCACTCCAATGCCATTGAAGGTAAACGCAATTGACAGGTTCTGCTTCGTCTTTCCATAGCTATTCCTTCCGATATGGTAGGCATCAAGAATGGAGCTTAGTTTACTTCCCATGATTATTACATCCGCTGATTCAATCGCAATATCCGTACCAGCTCCTATTGCGATTCCGATGTCTGCCTGCATGAGCGCTGGCGCATCGTTTATTCCGTCACCGACCATGACAACCTTATGACTTTCTGACTGCAGCTCCCTCACCTTGTCTGCTTTCTGATTTGGAAGTACTCTTGCAAAATATCGCTCTATGCCAACCTTATTAGCCACGGCATTAGCCGTTCTTTCGTTGTCTCCCGTTATCATCACCGGTGTAATTCCTAGTTCCTTGATCCTTGCGACGCTTTCAACTGCATCTTCCTTGATCGTGTCTGCAATAGCAATTAACCCGATGAGTTTTTTATCGTATGCTACACCAATGACTGTTTGACCTTTCTCTTCCATCGAAATGATCTTAGTTCCAGCCTCTTCATCAGACGCAATGTGCTCGGATTCTTGGAGGAATTCTGGCTTGCCCACAAAGAGTGATTTGCCATCGTAAACTGCTTTGATCCCCTGTCCTGCAATCGCCTCAAAGTTCTTTACTTCTTTGAGAGCTATTCCTTTCTCTTTCGACTTGTTTACAACTGCTTTAGCTA
>JAKBSX010000391.1 GCA_021844725.1 Actinomycetes bacterium
AAATTGTTCAACGAATGAACCCTGTTCGACAGATAGGGTGGGAGAGTAGTTCACCTTGGTAGCAACTGTGTTGTTGGTCTCGAATATGAGATAAACCGTAGATATCTTGATCAGAGTAGAGCCGTCATTTCTAAGAAACAGGTTTGCTTCGCTCCCGCCTGTTTGAAGTGTACCTGGAGTTGCCGTTGGCATGACGCCAGACGGAGGATATGCCCTTACTCTTCCCCAGTTGTAATACTCATTCACAGAGTAAGTTGCAGTTGTATCGGATACCACTCCGAAGTACACGTTCGTGGCCCCAGTCAGAGGATTAACGTTAGCAGTCGCCGTGTAACCTCCTGCTATCGAATAGAGCTGTGGCGCGTTGTATCCGCTGTACGAAGTACCCGAGGGACCAAGATACGATGTGCTGCTGTATGTCCAAGATGTTGTTGCGGCCCCTTGAGCTGATTGATCTACCGTGGAAGCACCGCCGTTGATGTAATCCAAATTCAAGTAGGAAGCCCCATAGCCCATGTTCGTAGAAATCGCATTGTTTACAGAGTTTGCAACGGCGTTGTCTACGAACCCGGTTTCACCCGTGTCAGTACCTGGCGTGACAGATCCCGGACTCTCAACGTTTGCCTCTGCGATCATTGGGTTGTTTGTAAGCGGAACGCTGTACACGAAATCAGGATTCGCGCTGGTGTAGCCAGTAACATGTAGTGCGTCTATCACACCCGAGGTATATGCGACACCAGTAGCCGATGCGACAGAGTAACCAGAGTAGGTCGAGAAATTTGCGGTTGGCGTGTCTCCGTTGAAATACGCGAGGAAAACCATTGCTCCGTTGTCGTATTCGCCATACACTGCGCTCAGTTGAGGAGCTTCGCCTGCGACGACACCATCGAATTCAGTGCCTGTTGACTCGAAGACCATGTATATCGTGATAGTTGTCGAAGCCCCGATTCCTGCCGGAAGACTCACCCAGAAGTCAGCCGAAGTGGCCGCGTTTGCTGGAGTGCTGGAAACTGATTCTAGCCAAGAGTCAAGAAGGCCCGTGAAGGAATTACCCGCAAGTGAGGAGTAAAATCTAATGTTTCCGAGATCTGCGGCTTCGCGAACGGCGTATAGCGCAGGATCGATTGTGATCAACTGCTGAAATGGAGCTGGCGTTGCGCTCCCGATCGTGTTTGAAATCGTGATAGGGACGTATAGCGAGCTTCCGAACTGAACCTGCTCGACTGCTAGGTTGTCGGATACTGCTTGACCTGATCCGCTCACCAGGTTCACGAAATTGGAGCTCAGCGTGTCTAGCTGCGATGTTGAAAACAGAAGAACTGTCACGCCCAATGAGACGGTTATGAGTATGAGAAGGAGCGCCGCGACAATTTCGCTGATGGCGCTCTTGCTTCGTCGAGGTTGTAAAAAGCGTCGCAATGTTAGATTCATCTCATGCATGACAAGTGAGGATTCTGCGTTCGGATTCAAACCCTCTTCGTATTATATATCGTTGCTTGACTCCCCTCTCGGGTCAATCTGCGCCCACCGAGTTGTGCTGTAGTGAATGGTGGTCCGGAATAGAAAGTATGCATACCTCACCGGTTAGTCACAGCGCGCATCAAGACGCTCTCACGATAATGAGCTTTTGCTTTTTCGAGCGCAGTTTTGGTCGCAGGAATTGCGAATATGTATATCTCTCATATTGTAATCATCCAAATTCCCAAAAGTTGCCGAAACAGAAAGAACATTGACACAAAGTCTATCATATGATACGTTGATCTTCTAATACGAAACGATGCCAGCTCTTCAATCATAGGCTTTCTATATGAAAATGCTGAAACTACCCCTAAAGATACTGCTACCTCTACTCGCTATCTCCATCTTTTCCGTCGCCTCGTTTGCTTCTAACGTGGGCGTCTCAACGGCCACAGTGCAAGGTCAGGGCGGTGTTCTGTACAATGTTACTGGAGGATTCACTGTCACTTCAAATGGATTCTCAGTGCAACAATCTACAGGTACTGCTTCGACGCAACCGTGTACTTGGACGAACGGTGGGACCTGCCAGACAGGCCTTACTGCAGGGCACTGGGTCTACACGATCACTGTAACCATAACTGCAAGTGCAACTGCTAGTCAGACTTATGCCGCAACAGTGACTTGGAACACTGGAGGATCCACCACCACAATGGGCTCTCTGACTCTGACAACACCAGCCACAATAGTCGCAAGCCAGACCATGACATTCGTCTACGACACCGGTGCGAGCTCATTCAACGCGCCTGCTGCGATCACCATAACGATCCAATAGGAGATCCCGTTCGCGGGTCTGGTGTAGTCGCTTGACTGCACCGGCCTGCCAAATTTTTTATGTAATCCGGTGAGAACATTGAGAAAAATTCTTCTTGCAATTGTTTTCATTTCACTTGTTTCCATTGTATCCTACGCCAATTCAGTTTCTGTTTCCACAGTCAAAGTGCAGTCGCAGAATGGTCTGCTCACCACAGTGTATTTTGAAACTTCAGGCCTTGCGACCAGCACAACCCCTTCCACAAACACTGCAATCAATCCACCATCAGGTAGTGGTTCACATACAATCACTAGAGGTTCCACGGCCTATCTTTATTCCCCGCGATTTTCCTCAGCAATGACAATCAGCTTAGGAGTGTGGATCCTCGACTTCTGGGTGGCCGGTTCAGCAAGCGGGACGATGTCAGTATCTATCGCGGTAGTTAGCTCAACGGGGACAGTCGTAACCACCATAGTAAGCACCACATCGACGCAATCAATAGGAACTGCTAGAACCCAAGTGAAGGCCACGTTTTCGATAGGAACAATTTCCGTTCCCTCAGGAGATTATCTCAGAGCATCTTTGAATTCGCCATCAGGTCCGGGACGCCCCAGTTTCACATTGTATTACAGCTCAGCCAATCCAACCAATTTCCAAGTACCCACTGTGGTTCTATCTTCATAGTGTTCAAACTTGGCGTTTCCAAAGATTAGCAAGAAGATCACAATTCCAGTCACTATTGCAGCGTTGGCTCTTCTAGCTGGCCTACCTTTGATTATGGGAACCCAAGCTTATCCCATGGCAATTGTAAATGGCAACAGCATGTATCCCACCCTTCACAATGGGGATCTAGTCATCTATCATTCCGTCCCTCAGCAAAACATTGCCAACGGCACAATAATCGTGTTCGTGCAGGCAGACACTGGTTCGGTCTCTCTTGACTCGATAGTCCGACCTGTGGTGATTCACAGAATCATCGGCATGGTCGTTCAGGCGGATGGAACTGATTACTACAAGACAAAGGGCGACAACAATCAGCTGGCAGACCCGTCGCTCGCAAAATCAGCCTACGTCTTGGGTACGCCATACCTTGTGATACCAAGAGTGGGAATTGTGTTTCTCTTCATCCAGTCTCCCCAAGGTTTGGTCGCGATAATCGGTTTCATGGTGCTATTCTATCTCAGCGTCTATGATTCCAAGGTGAATGAAGATAAGAAGAAGGAGAAACTACTTACCCAATTAGCTAAAGGTGTTACATCCGGAGAAATCTCGACAGACCAGTTCAAGAAATTTGAAATTGCCGTAAAGTACACTGAGCTAGAGGAAAATCCACTTTCAAGAAAAGTCATCGATCTTAGACCGGTGGTTTCAAAAGTAAAGTCCCAGGGTTGGGACGTACGACCAGCGCACACAGTTGTTGGCAAGTCAGGAATATCTCACCAGTTTGACCTCGCTGTAATGTCAAAAGACGAACACGAAAAACCAGTTGTCGTGGTAGATGTTTGCGTTGATGAAAAACCCATCGAAGAGGCCAAGGTCATTACGATGTATGCGAAGAAGTTCGACATAGAGCCTACGAGCGCGATCCTCGTTTCTGTCCCCAGCTCCTCGGCTGGAGCTCAAGAGCTTGCAAAGCAATACGGCATAATAATGATTGATGCGGAAAAGCCCAGCCGGGTTTCTGACATCATCCTTGGAGCGACGTCTAGCCTTCTGGAAAGCTACAGGCAAATGAGTAAATCAGATGAGACTGGATCTGACAGGCGAAGCTTTGGAAAATACATTCCGTCAAAGCTGCGTAAAGATTAGATCAATTCAGACTAGGTAGCAGCAACCCGTCTCGAACCGAGTTAAATTGTTCCAACAGCTTGAATCCCTTTTCTGTGAGGCGGTAAATGCGCCTTCCCTGTTCATCGGTGGGGACAATCACACCTTGATTCTCGAGGTTTCTCATGTATTGCTGCATGACCTTCCACGAGAGGTTTGCCTTGTACATGATGTGCGTAGGTCGCTCGGTTCCGCTT
>JAKBSX010000392.1 GCA_021844725.1 Actinomycetes bacterium
AAGGGTCTAATCGGCCGCCCAGGCTCGGTTTTACGAACCCCGGATGAGGTTTGGTGATAATGGAGGTTTTCACGTCCACTGTACCTTCACTCTTGAACATTAGGAGTGTTTGAGAATGGAAGCACATGGCATAAAGAATAAGGAAATCAAGACTGCCATTTTAAGCCCAGATTTCCGTTGAAGTAGCGCCGCAGCATGTCAGCAACGTGCCTGCGGCGCCGGAAAAGGTGGTTCGTATAGGCAACGTGACAATAGATCTTGGTAATAAGAAGAGCTATAAAGAGCCATAAGGAGTTTGATTTCATATGAAATTAAATGAGATGAGATTAGATATCGGCTGTGGTGAAAACTTGACAGAAGGTCATGCCGGTATAGATTTCAGACCTCTGCCGAATCTACTCTTAAGGTGCGATATCTTCCACCACAATCTTCCTTTTAAGGACAGAAGTGTTGATTCAATTGTTGTGCGACATGTTTTTGAGCATGTTTCTTATCTAGAATGCGAAAATGTCTTACGTGAGTGGTTCAGGATTCTTAAACCTTCAGCTACAATCGACATCATTGTACCGAATATCCTACACATCTCGATGAAGATAGTGTTAAATGAATTAATACGCAGAGATGTTTCGCCTTACGTTAGATTGCTATATGGCGGGCAGCGATTTGACGGAGATACACATTATGGCGGTTTCACCCCACATTCGTTATCAGAAATGTTGTCTAAGCAGGGATTCGTGAATGTAAAGGTAAGTCCAATGAAAAGGGGGCAATTAGGTTTATTTAATAGCCTATTACTATCACAGATGGGCCTCGAACTTCATGTCTCTGCAAAGAAAGGAGATAGGGATTAAGTTGGCAGGATGTTAGTGGTAATCGATGAGAGTTCTGGCGGTTTCTGAAGATACCTATAATATTTGTGGTTTCTATCTTGGATTTGTCAACTTGGTAAGGGAACTTTCTTATCGTACACATTTAACACTCTTGATCATGGAAGGTGCTTCTGCTAAAACGATAGACGATTTATGTAGAGTGGAGCGCCTTCGTTTAGATTATGGATCGATACGGCAACTCGGCCTCACCAAGACATTTGTAAAATATCTAAAGATATGCCAAGCAATTATTAGACAGATGAGGAAAAGTGGTATGCCGGATGTCATTCTAGTCAACTATGACACATCAGCGATTGTCAGCCTCATCATATCTAGATTCTTTGGAATCCAAATAGTGGTGCTTATTTGGGAGGTCAATAAAAGCAATGATGCCGTTAGAATTACTAGAAATAGGGAGAATCTAAAGCTTCGTCTGATTAGATTTTTTGATGCTGTGATTGTGCCCAATAATACTGTAAAAAGAGCCGTTTCAGAGTACGTTGACCATAACAGAATAACTCCCATCGGCGCTGTTGTCCCGGTTATGCCCCGAATTATGAATAGAGATAGGCACAAGATAGTGTCAATAGGTGTATTGGAACCGAAGAAGCACGTTGAAGAATTATTGGCTGCAATTCAAGTGCTGCGAAGCGAAACCCAAGAAGACTTTCAAGTTTACTGGATAGGTGATGGATCTTTGCTAAATCATTTGAGGACCGTATACTCAAATCTCCCTTGGTTTCACTTCATGGGGCAGGTCATTGAAGATGAAAAATGGAATATGCTTTCAAGTAGTTTTGTATACTGCTGTTGCAGCGAATCAGAAGGCTTCAATATTCCGTTTGTCGAATCCATGGCGTGCGGTACACCTATAGTAACTTACGGCTTGGAAATTTATAATGAAATGTGGGGAGATTCTATCATTCAGGTGGATTGGGGGGATAGAGTCAGTTTTGCCAGAGCTATTGAGAAAATTCACTATCATGAAGACGCTTGGAATGAAGCTTCTCTTCGGGTTAGGAGTTCTTACGAGAAATATTCATCGCATATGGTTGCAGAAACTGCGATTGACTTACTCGAAGATTTGGTCTCGGAACGCGATGAGAACTGATTTTCTTCGTTTGATCGTAACTACTCAACTATGTGAAGAGGCTTCCTTACGCCTGAGCTTAAGACTTAAGCTCTATTTATCCCCTTTCTGAATGCCCGGTCTCCGTTTCAATCAACTATCCGAGGCCTAAACCCTCATAATGACACATGCGAACTCCCTGCCAGGGAATCCATCAATCAGCTTGACGAAGCCTGAGTATTCAGAACAGTTATCGAGGCTTATCCCTGACCGTAATCCATGCACTCCCTGTATTCCCTCCCTTCCTTGAGAACCCAGTAGATGATTTTGAGCACCTTGGAAGAAGCTGCCACAGTCGCACGCTTCTTCCCCTTGCCTTTCACGAGATGCCTGTAGAAGCTGCTGACGGTTGAGTGTGGCGCAGTCTTCATGTGTATGTGCGTGCATTCGATGAGAATCCAGCGAAGCAGTTTTGGTCCACGCTTCGTTATCCTCCCGTGGTAGATGACGTCTGATGACTGCCGGGTCGATGTGACGAGTCCCGCATAGACACACAGCTTGTTCGAAGAGGGGAAGCGTGATATGTCGTCTATTTACGAGTAGATGAGCAGCGACGAATACGGGCCCACTCCAGGAATGCTGTCACCGTCTTCTTTGCTATCGGAAGACTATCTTCGATGTCGTTTAAGGTGTCGAGTTTGTATCCGGTGATTTTGTAATGATCATTGTATTCGGCATCCTGGTCGCCATTCATGGCAGTGATGGGTATGCTGTCCTCGGCACACCGTTCGCCGATGTTCATGCCCATCGTCTTTCCCTCTGCAATTTCCTCGTCCATGATTATTTCGAATAGCCTGTCCCACCCCTTTCCAATGCGCGTGTTGTGGAAATGCCAGAGTGTCTTGACTGACGGCACTTCCACCCTGTCTCCGCTCCTCCTGAAGCCGAGGAGTGCTGGAAACGCCGTTTCAATTTTTGCCATTTTCGGCGAAGCAAAATGGAGCAGAAATGACGGCTAATTGAAGACTGTGAAAAGCGAGGTTGGTATCTTGAGCTGACTTATGAGGCTGGTAAACCATTCAACATAAGTGAATAAGTGAAAATGATGAAAATATACACTATTGCTCTTCCTATTTTCCGGTTCGCCTGCGCGACTTTTCCACCTTTCCCGGTGGTGCGTGTGTCTGTAAACTTGCTTTCTCTGCAAGTTTGAGGTAAGTCGCAATGGACCTGCCCTTCTCAGTAAGTGATATCGCATACGTCCTCCTTCCAAGCATCTTCTCCTCGACAGAGATGATATCCTCCATCTGCAGAGCATCGATTAATTTGTCCAGCGTATTGTTGTTCCTGACTATACTGAACAGGTCTGACTTCATTAATTGTTCAGCATCCAGCAGGGCATTCAGAACTGAAAAAGCGTACTTCATGTCGAGTGCTTTCATCGCTCGTCGATATTTGCTGTAGCCACATAGACTTTTGCCATCGCTTTTCGGGCACCCCCTGGTTATCTTTTTATAGTCAATTAGCTGCTATCTGCACAGTGAAGAGAAATGAGCTCCATACCGGGCGCAGATACAGGGCAGGGTGATCACGAGCCAGTTGATTCCGTGATCACCCTTTACAATGGAAAGAAGATTGAAATTGACAGGTGCGCGTATTGCGGCCACCATGTGGCGACTTTGTTCCGCCGCGATTTCACGGATGTCACTATGGCCGGCAGCACTATCCGGCTACACTTTGCTCGTGAACCGGTGCTGCACTTTGATTTGTTCAGCAAGTATGATGAAGATACCCTCGTCTTCAATGAGGATTGCAAATACAGGGAATGTGGCTGCCTGAAACCGTGGCCTGCATCCATTCGTTAAATCGTAAGGAACACGGCGTCTTCAAAGGCTTTGACAGAGCAGATTGAACCATGGTCACAGCAAGATGCGCACACATCTGAGATTATAGTGTCACCTGGCGCGTGACCCTGACCCGCAAATGAAAAACCCGGATTCTATAACTGCTGCGCAAAAAACTCCCTCTCCCGAGCGCAATTACCGGCACTATTCACACACTTTTTCTAATGTGCACCACATTTCTGCCCGATACCTGATTCATACGTAAACGTCACCGATCGAAAGCAGGAGATACGCTTCGCTGAAACACTCGATGAATATGCTGATGATAACAATCCTGTAAGGTGCATAGGTGCATTCTCAGTCTGACGTGGACGTCGTCATTCTGATGAACTGCTCTTTGTCTTTCAACTCGACCCACTGGCCATTGACGTGGCATTTCAGACTCCTGCCGTCAAGCCAGAGTAACACCGCGTGCCTGAATTCTTCGTTATTCTGAGCAGATATCACC
>JAKBSX010000007.1 GCA_021844725.1 Actinomycetes bacterium
TTTCCACCTGTCCAATGACAGCATCTAATGCCCGGGTCACCATGTAACACAATGCGGTATCTACTACATCTGACGAAGTAAGGCCATAGTGAATCCATGCACCTGCGGGAAAACCAATTGCGGCCTGAACTTCATCTACGAATGCGGCGACATCGTGGTTTGTTATCTTTTCTCTTTCAAGCACTTTCGCTACGAAATCGGCGTCAATCACAGGCGCCTTCGACCGCACTTCTTTGGCGTGCTCTGCCGGAACCACTCCGAATTTCGCCCAAGCTTCAGTTGCCAAAATTTCCACTTCAAGCCAAGTCGCAAATCTGGCCTGATCGGAGAAAATATCTGTTATCTCTTTGGGACTGTATCTATCGATCACAACTTACCAATCTAAATTCTTTTTATAAATCGTATTGCCGGTGAAGCTGAGCCTCAACCATTTTCACTTGCTCGCAGCGCTATATCGCTACGGTACTGCATATTTTCGAACCGGATGCTGGAGATTGTTTTATAAGCCAACTCTCTTGCTGCTCTCAAATCCTTGCCCGTCGCTGTAACATTCAGCACTCTGCCCCCCGCTACTACCAGTTCTCCAGAAGAAAGAGACTTAGTCCCGGCATGATAAATCCGCACATCAGGATCGAGACTCGTGGAGTCTATCGAAATCTGAGCCCCGGGTATTGGCCGCTCGGGATAACCTTCAGCAGCCAAAACTACAGTGACGACAGCCTCATCAATCACCTCGGGCTTAGTTTTCAACTCTCCCTGAGCAAGCTGATATAGCAGTTTAGCCAGGTCATTTTGGATCCTTGGAACAACTACCTGGGTCTCGGGATCGCCGAATCTTATATTAAACTCAACAACTTTCGGACCATTACTGGTGAGCATTAGTCCTGCATAAAGGATTCCCCGATAATCAATCCCCCTCCTGATAAACTCCTTTATCAGCGGATCAATCGACTCATTTATTACCCGGTCTATTAACTCAGGGCCAACACCGGGAACTGGACTAAAGGCACCCATTCCTCCAGTATTAGGCCCAAGATCGTTATCGTATATTCGCTTAAAATCACTTGCTGGGGGAAGAGCGAAACCTTTGTGGCCATCGCAAAGAACCAGCACTGAAATTTCCGGACCCTCCATGGCCTCTTCAATGACAACCTTTGTCCCGGCGCTGCCAAAAGAATGTCCGCTCAATTTCTCCGTGACATCAAAAATCGCCTCATCACGATCTGTGGTAACCAGAACCCCTTTGCCGGCAGCCAACCCATCGGTCTTTATCACATATGGTCCGGGGTATGAATTGAGATATTCAATCGCGCTTTTTGAATCAGTAAATGTTCGAAACGATGCAGTTGGAATACCGGCTGAATGCAAAATCTCCTTCATCCAGGCCTTAGAACCCTCCAGCTGTGCACCGACACGTCCTGGGCCAACTACCAGTTTGCCCAGGTCTCTAAGACGATCCGCTATTCCATCTACCAAAGGAGCTTCAGGCCCGATGACATAAAGGTCGGCTTCAATCGATTCAAATGGACCTGGTGAAATCTCAGCAATTTCCGCTATCCCAGGATTACCTGGAAATACCACTACCTCATGTCCGGATGAAACAAAAGAGTCGACTAGTGCATGCTCGCGACCTCCAGAACCGTAAACCGCGATCTTCACTTAAATCTCCACATACTGATTTCTGGAAGGGCCAACTCCGACCATGGTCACCGGAACCCCGATCTGTTCTGACAGAAATTCAATGTATTCGAGAGCCTGCTTTGGCAGATCCGACCTTTTCCTCACATCGGAAAGATCGCACTGCCAACCGGGAAACTCTTTGTATATAGGAACCGCTTTGTGAAACACTGACTGGTGATATGGAACTGAATCATAACGTTCCCCGTCGCACTGATAACCCACCGCCACTTTAACAACCTCGAATGGATCCAGTACATCCAATTTGGTTAGGAAAACATCGGTAAGGGAATTTATCCGGGCAGCCTGGCGAAGTAAAACTGCATCAAACCAGCCAGTCCTGCGACGCCTGCCGGTATTGGTACCGTACTCATGACCCCGATCAACCAGCATCGTTCCGTATTCGTCAAAAAGCTCAGTCGGAAATGGTCCGGATCCAACTCTTGTCAAATACGCCTTGGCCACTCCAATAATCTTCGAAATGTTTCTAAGACCAATTCCGGTTCCAGTGATGGCTCCTCCGGCTGTAGGATTAGAGGAGGTGACAAAGGGATAAGTCCCATGATCGAGATCCAAAAATGTTGCTTGAGCGCCTTCTAGAAGAAGCCGCTTCCCAGAGTCCACCGCATCGTTCAGAAGCGCCACCGTATCTGATATGAGAGGCTCAATTCTGGGTGCATATTCGCCAAGATACTTCTTTGCTATCTCATCTGCAGAAAGTGGAAGTCGGTTGTATACCTTGGCCAAAATGAGGTTCTTTTCTTTTAGCACTACATCGAGCTTTTCTCTGAAAATCTTTGGATCTAAAAGATCCTGAACCCTGAGACCAACACGGGTGGCTTTATCTGAATAGGCGGGGCCAATTCCACGTTTGGTGGTGCCCAGCGAATTCTTGCCCAAATATCTTTCGGTTACCCTATCAATCTCCACGTGATATGGCATTATCAGATGGGCCTGGCCTGAAACCTTTAGCCGGGAGGTATCGACTCCCCTGGCCTCAAGCTGGTCAATCTCCTCGATTAGGACCTGTGGTTCCACTACGACACCATTACCGATAACAGGTGTGACAGCAGGATTCAGCACTCCAGATGGAATCAGCTGGAGTGCGAAAGATTCGCCGTCCACCACAATGGTGTGGCCGGCATTATGACCTCCCTGATACCGAACTACAAAATCCATATCGGCGGCAAGTAGGTCGGTTAGCTTACCTTTCCCCTCGTCACCCCATTGGGTGCCCAAAACAATTGTTACGGGCAAGGCAGAACCTCCGTCTATATCCAGTGATAAAGGGTCACTGAATTATCTATCTCATAAATCACTTCGTTACCAAAGTTGGCACAGATCATAAATCCTAGCTGAAATCAACCTCAAGATAGGACAAGATGTGGAGCATCCAGCGACGGAACGTCAACTTTTATGACCGAGCCCTCGGAATATTTATTTTCAAGGAGCGCAATTGCTATCGGATCACTCAATTCCCTTTGAACTACCCGCTTCAGAGGCCTTGCACCGTATACCGGATCATAGCCAACCCTCGACAACCAGGCCTTGGCCTGATCTGTAATCTCAAGCTTTAGTGATCTCACCTCAAGCCGCTGACGCAGTGAGCTGACAACAAGGTCAACTATCTTCGTAAGGTCATCCTGGCTGAGCGAGTGGAACCTGATAATTTCATCGATCCTGTTGATAAATTCAGGCCTGAAAACTGTAGCCGGATCCCCAGAAATGTTGGAGGTCATAATCAGTACTGTATTGGTAAAGTTAACTGTCTGCCCTCGTGAATCAGTCAGCCTGCCGTCATCTAAAACCTGAAGCAGTATATTGAACACATCAGGGTGGGCTTTCTCTATTTCATCCAGCAATACTACCGCATACGGACGACGTCTGACCGCCTCGGTGAGCTGGCCGCCCTCGTCAAACCCTACATAACCTGGGGGGGCTCCCACCAGTCGTGAAACTGTGTGGCTCTCCTGATATTCGCTCATGTCGATACGTATCATTGCCCGTTCATCGTCGAACAAAAACTCGGCAAGGGTCCTTGCCATTTCGGTCTTTCCGACTCCGGTGGGACCCATAAACAAAAATGAGCCGATCGGGCGATTGGGATCACTGATCCCAGCCCTTGACCGCCTTATTGCATTGGCAACAGCTGACGCGGCCTCATCCTGGCCAACTACCCTTTGGTGCAGATACTCTTCCATGTGCACCAGTTTGGCAATCTCGCCTTCCAGCAGCTTCGAAACTGGGATCCCTGTAGCTTTTGAAACTACTTCGGCAATGTCCTCTTCGTCAACTTCCTCTTTGAGCATTCTTCCCTGGTCCTGCATTTCCATAAGCCTCTCGGTGGCCATCGAGACTTCTTTGGTCAGACGGGGTATTTCTCCATATCTCAGTTCCGCCGCCTTATCTAAATGCCCTTCTCTCTCAAACCGCTCAGCCTGGTCCTTTATACTTTCCAGCTTCTCCTTGATACTGCGGATAGCGTCAATGGCTTCCTTTTCCGATACCCACTTAGCTTTGAGAGAATTGAACTCTTCATTCAGATTTGCTATCTCCGACTCAAGTCTCGAGAGGCGCTCCTGGGAGGCTTTATCAGTTTCTTTGGCCAGAGAAATCTTCTCGATCTCCAGCTGTCGTATCTTTCGATTGACGACGTCGATCTCGGTCGGCATCGAATCAATTTCGATCCTCAACCTCGAAGCAGCCTCGTCTATTAAATCAATGGCCTTATCAGGCAGAAAACGGTCGGTGATATATCTATCCGATAAAACTGCCGCTGCTATCAAAGCTGAGTCCTGAATTCGCACACCGTGATGGACCTCATATTTATCCCTGAGGCCTCTGAGGATCGCCACGGTCGCGTCTACGCTCGGTGGATCCACAATGATCTTCTGGAAACGCCTTTCCAGTGCGGGATCTTTTTCAATATATTTTCTGTATTCATCTAAGGTGGTAGCCCCGACCATCCTTAGCTCGCCCCGAGCCAACATAGGCTTCAACATATTGGAGGCGTCCATAGCACCTTCGGTGGCTCCAGCTCCAACTACGGTGTGTAACTCATCAATGAAGGTGATGATTTCACCATCCGAGTCAGATATCTCCTTGAGTACCGCCTTAAGCCGCTCTTCAAATTCACCCCTGAACTTCGCTCCGGCCACCATCGCCGCCAGATCAAGTCCGATCAACCGCTTATGGCGGAGCGACTCTGGTACATCGCCCTCGACAATTCTTTTAGCCAAACCTTCCACAATCGCTGTTTTACCGACTCCTGGCTCTCCGATCAGGATCGGGTTATTCTTGGTTCGACGTGAAAGAACCTGTATTACCCTTCGGATCTCGTCATCGCGGCCTATAACCGGATCGATCTTTCCTTTTCGAGCCTGATCGGTCAAATCCCGACCAAATTTTTCAAGTGCCTGATAAGTTGCCTCTGGATTTTGCGAGGTTACATTATGTGAACCGCGAACCTCCCGGAGCGCAACCATCAGGGATTCCCGGGAAACCCCAATCAGGTCGGACAGGTTCACCAAAAGGTGTTCTACCGAAATATATTCGTCACCCATCTTTTCACGTAGCGAATCTGCTCCATTTAGCACTTCAATAAAGGCCCGGGAGTATTGGGGTTCGGTCCCATAGGCTTTTGACATTTTGGCAGTTGCATCGCTAAGAGTATTTCTCAGAGACAACGGGGAAATACCTTCCCGATTCAGAATAGGTAAGGTCAGCCCCTCTTGTTGAGACATCAGCGCCAGAAGGAGGTGGGCAGGAGTTATCTCAGAGGCCGAGGTCTCCCTGGCATTTGCAGTTGCTTGCGCGATGGCTTCTTGAGTCTTTATTGTCCAACGATTCGGATCAGTTCCAGCCATCTAATTGCCTCCCATCTCTTTTACCCAAATCTTCTCCTGATTACTTTTGTCGTTGAAAACTTTTCAAAACTGTCAAAGTGTGTGAAAAAGGCACCAGCTCTCGTTTGTACTGCCGCTCCACCTCTTCGCTGTAACGTTTCAATTCCTCTTTTGCTGCGGCAAGCTGGCTCCTGAGAGAAGCTATCTCATTCTCCATTTCGATAAACTTCTTGACTCCTTCCAAGTTCAGCCCCGAGTTGGTGAGCTCCTGAATCTTGCGGAGCTTTTGGACATCTTCCTCGCTGTAACGACGAGAGCCTCCCCCGGTTCTGATTGGATCCACCAACCCCTTGCGTTCATAAATCCTTAGAGTCTGTGGATGCATGCCAGCCAGCTCTGCGGCAACCGAAATTACATAAACAGCCTTAAGCGAACCCTTGCCTGGGTCTAAATAACCGTTACTTTCGAGCACTTGCCTCAACCTCCAAATACTTTCTTGGCGACTCTTTAGTTGCTAGCGCAAACGCCTCAATTGCTTTTCTCTGCTCTTCCGTCAACTTTTTAGGTACATCGATCTCCAGAGTGACCAGCAGGTCGCCCTTATCATTTGATTTCCCCCGTTTAAGAACGCCCTTCCCTTTGGCGCGCAAGGTGAGGCCTGATTTAGCCCCCGGAGGTACCTTCAAAGAAACTTGACCATCCAAAGTGGGGACGGTGATTGTAGTACCGAGTGCAGCTTCTGCAAACGTAACTGGCACCGTGAGCGCCAGGTCGGAGCCTTTCCGTGAAAATATTTTGTGTGGAGTAACATGAATCACCACGTACAGGTCGCCCGCAGGACCACCGTTGGCTCCAGCACTCCCTTTTCCTTTTAGCCGGATCCTGGATCCATCTTCAACTCCATAGGGAATCCTGACATTTACCTGACGGTTCTTAGACTCCACACCTCTGCCATGACAGTTAGGACACACCTTTTCGATTCTCAATCCCCGGCCGCCACAGGCCGGACACGGTCTTGAAAAAGAAAAAAATCCCTGATTGTCAGATACCGACCCGGTACCTTGACACCTGGCGCATACAACCGGTGCAGAACCGGGAGCGCTACCAGTTCCATGGCAAGTAGAACATGGCACATCGGAAATGATATTTAGTGAAGTAGTAACACCCCGTACAGCATCTTCAAACGAAATGTGAACTTCCGCCTCTAGATCCGCTCCCCGGACCGGGCCTCTTTTTGAAGTCGAACTCCGGGCGCCGCGATTAAACAACCCGCCGATTAAATCGCTCAGGTCTTCAACCCTCGCACCGCTAAAATCGCCACCGCCAGACTGTCCACCAAAACCGGTGAATCCTCCGGACGACATCATTGATCTGGCTTCGTCATACTCCTTGCGCTTAGCGGAATCGCCAAGAACTTCATATGCGGCAGAAATATCTTTGAACTTGTCCTCCTGGCCCGGGTGAGAATCAGGATGATATTGTTTAGCAAGCTTCCTATAAGCGCGAGTGATCTCTTTGTCAGTTGCAGTCTTTGATACTCCCAAAATCTTGTAATAATCTTTTTCAAACCACTCGCGCTGCGGAGCCATATCTATTTTTTATCCTTGTCCTACTACCTTTACCATTGCTGGACGTACCACTTTTTGCTTCCATCTATAACCGGTACGGAGTACCTCTGTTACCTTGGCGCGGCCTTCACCGGGCTCATGTATCACTGCTTCATGACAGGTCGGGTCGAAATCCACATCAGCGATGTTTATCTGCTCCAGCCCTTCCTTTGCCAATATATCGAAAAGCGAGTTTGATATTTGTGCCAGGGAAGACGTCAATTCCGGGTTCTCTCCTGAGTGCGCCAATGCCAGCTCAATATTGTCAAGTGCCGGCAATAACCGTACGATCAAAGCCTCTACCTTCTGGTCCCCGACTTCCAGGGACTGCCTGGTTACCCGCTTACGATAATTATCGAAGTCCGCAGCAGTTTGCTGCAACGACCTCAGATACTCATCCCTTTGCGCGGTAAGCTGCTCAACCATATCTTCCGCAGTTGGTGCAGATTGTTCCGGCTGAGCTTCTACCTCGTCTTCAGGCTGAAGAGATTCTTTAGCATCCAACGAAGACAGGTCGTCTGGAATTTCTGGATTTTGGTTATTAAATTCGCTCATAATTCCTCTGCTTAGATGCCCCTGGGGGATGCTCTGAGCGAGCATCCCCGAAGATGCTTATCCGATCAGTTCTTGCCTTCCTCATCGTCATCAACGATTTCGGCGTCAACAATCTCCTCATCCGTATTTGACGAAGCTTGTTCACCGCTTGACTCAGCTGCACCGGCATTCTTTGAAGCCTCTTCATACAGCCGCTGAGTAAATGTCTGACTTGCGGTCATCAAACCCTCAGTTGCGCTCTTGATAGCTTCCACGTCGCTACCTTCAAGCGCAGTCTTCAAAGACGCAAGCGCACTTTCAACAGACTCCTTTTCCGGACCGGAAATCTTGTCTCCCTGGTCTTTGAGCAGTTTCTCCGTCTGGTAAACCAAAGTGTCGGCGTTGTTTCTGGTTTCAGCCTCTTCCTTACGCCTACGGTCATCTTCCAGGTGAGCTTCTGCGTCTTTAACCATTCTCTCTATGTCCTCTTTGGACAGAGCCGACTGCCCGGTAATGGTGATCGACTGCTCCTGGTTGGTAGCGCGGTCCTTGGCTGAAACATGAACAATACCGTTAGCATCTATGTCAAAGGTGACCTCAATCTGAGGAACCCCACGGGGTGCTGGAGGAAGCCCAACCAACTGGAACTTACCCAGCGTCTTGTTATACATAGCCATTTCCCGCTCACCCTGGAGAACATGAATCTCCACCGAAGGCTGGTTGTCGTCTGCAGTGGTAAATACCTCAGAACGCCTCGTCGGAATGGTTGTGTTCTTTTCGATCAGCTTGGTCATAACCCCGCCCTTGGTCTCAATGCCAAGGCTTAGCGGCGTTACGTCAAGCAGCAGAACGTCTTTTACCTCACCTTTTAGAACACCGGCCTGCACCGCAGCGCCAACAGCCACAACTTCGTCAGGGTTTACTCCCTTGTGCGGCTCTTTCCCTGTAAGGGACTGCACCAGATCCTGAATAGCCGGCATACGGGTTGAACCGCCAACCAGAATTACATGGTCAATTTGGTCCTTGCTGAGTCCCGACTCTTTGATAGCGTCTTCAAATGGCCCCCTGCACTTCTCGGTAAGGTCATGGGTAAGTTCCTGGAACTTAGCCCTTGTCAATTTGATGTCAAGGTGCTTTGGACCTTCTGAGGTAGCGGTAATAAACGGAAGATTTATGGTCGTCTCCTGAACCGAGGAAAGTTCTATCTTTGCCTTCTCCGCAGCTTCCTTCAGACGCTGCAGGGCCATCTTGTCCTTGGTTAAGTCAACTCCCTCGGTATCTTTAAACGACTTGGCGAGCCAGTCAATAATTCTCTGGTCCCAGTCGTCTCCACCCAGATGGCTGTCACCGGAAGTCGATTTAACTTCGAACACTCCCTCGCCAATTTCCAGTATCGAAACGTCGAATGTACCTCCACCGAGGTCGAAGACCAAAACTGTTTGTTCCTGACCTTCTTTGTCAAGCCCATAAGCAAGGGCAGCGGCCGTCGGCTCATTTATAATTCTCAGTACCTCGAGGCCGGCAATCTGCCCCGCCTCCTTGGTGGCTGTCCTCTGAGCGTCGTCGAAGTAAGCAGGAACAGTTATGACCGCCTGGCTAACCGTGTCGCCAAGATAGCTCTCAGCATCTCTCTTCAATTTCGACAGAATCCTGGCGGAAATCTCCTGAGGAGTATAGGCCTTGCCGTCAATATCTATTGTCCAGTTTGTTCCCATTTGACGCTTGACGGAACGTATGGTTCTATCAGGGTTGGTTATAGCCTGGCGCTTTGCCACCTCGCCTACCAACACTTCACCACTTTTTGAAAATCCGACTACAGAAGGTGTGGTACGACCACCTTCTGCATTAGGAATAACTACTGGCTCTCCTGCTTCCAGCACACTCACAACTGAGTTGGTAGTTCCTAAATCTATGCCTACGGCCTTTGGCACTTTGAGGCCTCCTTATAAAGCTTGTGAAAATTTACATTATCCATTATAGCTAAGTTGAGTGTGACCATATCAACTTTTCTATATGTTCCTCTATAATTCTACAAAATTGTTTCTTACTTGGCCATACGCGCTATCTTATGATCATGGCAAGTTTGATTCTATTAAGACATGGGCAGAGCACCTGGAATTTCGAGGAACGCTTTACCGGTTGGGTCGACGTAGACCTGACTGAAAAAGGAGTAGAAGAGGCATACCAAGCAGGTAGACGCCTACTGGAAGAAAATATAGACATTGACGTAGTACATACCTCAGTACTGCTCCGGGCCATCAGAACGGTTGATGCAGCACTGCATGCCTATGGCAGATCCTGGGTTCCGGTATACAAGCACTGGAGACTGAACGAAAGGCACTACGGAGCACTTCAGGGATACAACCGGGAAGAAATGGCGAAAATCCATAGTCCCGAACAAGTGCGTATTTGGCGCAGAAGCTACGACGTCCGCCCTCCTCTCTTGGACATGGAAGATGAAAGACATCCCAGGTTTGACCCAAGGTACAGCCAACTTGCGCCAGATGTCCTGCCACGTGGAGAATGCCTCAAAGACGTCTTGGAGCGGATGCTGCCCTATTTCTTTGATGCTATCGTGCCAGATTTAAAAAGTGGTAAGAACGTTCTTGTATCGGCTCACGGAAACTCGCTCAGAGCGATGATAAAGCATCTTGAAAATATCGGAGACGAGGAAATTCTCGACCTTGAAATCCCCAACGGAATTCCGATTGTGTACCACTTTAATGAAAACTTCAAAGCAGAAAAAACCCACAATCTGGATTAGTCCGCAAATAATCGGTAGTTACAAATCAATTGAAGCGTCATAGTTTGAGTTCTCTGGGCCCAAACCGGCAGTTGGCGTTTTCTGTTATACAGCTGACTACCTTTTCAAAATCCCTCCGAAAGAACCTAAAAACACTTAAGCGTCAGTTCTATAATTCGAAACTCCCCCTCTTAAAATCTAAATATAGCCAGGTTGTTTTAACGTAGCGCAGTGCTGCACCGGCTCGCAAAAAACGGAACCCGAGGCCAGAGAAAGCGTGAGACCCACTTGGATAAAGACATGCTGGACCCAAATGGAGATGCAGACGAATATTTCATGGATTTAGCTCTGAAGGAGGCGAAGCTTGCTCTAATTGAAAAAGAGGTTCCGATCGGTGCCATAGTGGTGAAAGAGGGGAAATTAATTGCTTCAGCTCATAACTTACGGGAGAGCCTCAATGACCCCACAGCACATGCGGAAATACTGGCTCTCAGAAAAGCCTCGGAGAGCCTTGGTAGTTGGCGGCTAAGCGACTGCACCGTATATGTGAATCTCGAGCCATGTCCAATGTGTGCTGGCGCTCTTATAAGTGCAAGGGTAAGGAGGGTGGTTTACGCCAGCAGTGACCCCAAAGCCGGAGCTCTTGGAACGCTCTACAACTTAGGCAGCGACCCTAGACTAAATCATGAACTTGAAATTCGAAGTGCGGTGTTGGAAGAATATTCCTCTAACTTGATTTCAGAGTTCTTTCGCGGGCTACGTACCCGCTAACCTGTTGTGCCGGGAGGGATGCGAGAGCGGACGAATCGAACGGTCTCGAAAACCGTCGTGTCGAAAGGCACCGTGGGTTCAAATCCCACTCCCTCCGCCAGGCCACCGCTGTGGATTGAAACTTCACACTGCAGCGGTGGTTGGCTTTTTGCAGAGCCTGTGAATCCATTTAGTTCAAAACTTTGCCAACCAAAACCTATACCCTAGCCGTGGCTATGTTGATCTGTATTTTGAGCTCTTTTTTCCAGCCATCTTCGCAATCCGTTGGCGTTGGCATGCATGCCATTGAGGGTGTCGAACATTTCCACTACCTGCGGATCCTTGTCATCGGTTTCAAAACGAAACGCAGCTTCCAGAGCAGCTTCTATATCCTGGTTGTTTGTAAAAGCCTGTTCAGCAACGAACGCCCATCTATTTACAACATCTTCTGCATTTAGAATCAACTCTTCGCTGTTTGGGAAAAGCCCGTAATGGGCCATGGCTATCCCAGAGGGATTATATGCAAGAAACTTTTTCAATGAAGATAGAACCAGTTCCAGGTCAAAATCTGGGGGAGGAGTAGCCGGTCGGAGTACTCCAATCTCCGGGATCAAGACGCCAATTGCGTCTCCAGAGAACACTGTGCCGCTATTTGAGTCAAAAAATCCCAGATGATGCTTAGCGTGACCTGGCGAATCAATTGCTTCGAGGTATCTATTGGCTGAAACATTTATCCGTTCTCGATCTTCCAATACCTTTACCCGAGAAGACTCAGTCGGTTCAAGCCGTCCATATAACGAGTCCAAAAGATCCCCATAAACCATCGAAGCCGAATTTACCAGCCTTGAGGGATCGATAAGATGGCGAGCTCCTACTGGATGGACATAAATAGTAGCATTCGGAAACACCTTGGCGATGTCTCCCACAGCTCCAGCATGATCAAGATGTATATGGGTTACCGCCACCCCAGCAAGGTCATTGGGTCCCAATCCGATCGAGTTCAGCTCAGTTACAACCGCCTCAAAGGAACTCTGGGATCCGGTTTCGATCAATACCGGAGCGTCTCCGGTTATGACAAATCCAGCTGTAAGGTGCTGCCACCCTCCGAGCATTGTATCGATTTCGATGACTCCGTCAGTAATTTCTTTAGCCACAAAATCACTCTACTAAAAAACCGCCTCCCGTGAAATCCATATAGGAGGAATTTCAGACATCTGTAAACGAATGCAGGTTAGGCCATAGCCACTAACTCGAGATAATTGTCATCGTAATAATCCACCAGTCCATCGGGCAGTATAAGCACCTTGTCCGGATTGAGGGAACTTGCGAATGGCTCATCATGAGTTACCACCATCATCGTTCCCTTCCAGGATGACAGTGAAGTAGCAATCGCAATTCGAGATTCTGGGTCCAGGTTATTTGTTGGCTCGTCAAGTAGCAGCAGATTATGCCTTCCTGCGACTAATAGCGAGAGCGACAGCTTGGTTTTCTCTCCACCTGACAGTGTGTGAGTTGGCTGAAAGATGACGTCTCCGACGAGACCAAAGGAAGCTAACAGACTTCGGCTTTCCGTTATCGTCCCCCCTAAGGTTTGATTCATTTGGGCAATGGGGGTACTGAAGGGATCCAGGTTTTCATGCTCCTGCGCGTAATAGCCGACACTTACGTCGCGTCCAAATTCAACCTTGCCCAAATCAGGAGTAAGCTCGCCAGTGATCAGTCTAAGCAAGGTGGTCTTGCCGGCACCATTAAGTCCGACTACCAAAAGCCGTTCAGCCCTCGAGACTTCGAAAGACACGTCCTCGAACACTGGTCCCTGGCCAAACCCCTTGCACAATCCGGACACCATCAACACGTCTTTCCCACTCGATGGAGGATCAATCATGCGGGCTGCGACTTTGACCCTTGAATTGTCAGAGGCATCGCCAATCTGGCCTACTAATCGCTCTACGCGCTTGTCCAGCGACTGGGCCACCTTTGCCCGCTTGGCACTGGAATGTCTCATTGAGTCTGCCTGCGAACCCAGGCGTTTGATTTCGCCCTGAAGCCTCAAATTCCGCTTCCTCTCTGCAGCCTCATCCTCACTTCGAGCCCTTTTATATTGAGTGAACGTTCCTTTGTACTCAACCAGCTTGCCGTCACCCAGCCCTCGCTCCAGATGAAAAATCCTCGTGATCGCTTCATCTAACAAGTCGAGATCGTGACTAATGACAATCAGTGCCCCGGGATACGAACGCATAAACGACAGAAGCCAATTCTTTGAATCCAGATCAAGGTGGTTGGTAGGCTCATCCAGTAACAGTATGTCGCTCCCGGCATAGAGAATTCTCGCAAGCTCCACTCTTCGTCGTTCACCGCCGGAAAGATGTGAAAGTGACAATGAGAATCTACTTTCGGATATACCCAAGCCGGCAAGTATCTTTTTGGCATCAGATTCGGCCTGATATCCACCACTATTAGAGAAGGCTTCTTCCTTACGGGTAAATTTCCTGATATTCGAGTCGCTTGGATCAAGTTCCATATCAAGTCGGACTTTTTCAAGCTCCTCTGACAGATGGTCCAGTCCCCGGCCAGATATAACCCGGTCTACTACCCGTGAAAGTGCTGCCTGGTCGTCAACTTTGGCCTCCTGGTTCAAATAGCCAAGACCACCGCTAATCGTAATTTTGCCCGTGGCAGGTTGAGTCTCGCCAGCCAGAACTTTTAGCATGGAGGTCTTGCCGGCACCGTTGCGACCTACTATGCCTACCTTATCTCCAGGCACGACACGAAAACTGACGTCATCGACAATCAGCTTTCCACCAATCTCAACTGAAAGCTTTTCTGCAATTAGCATAACTTATACAGCCTAAGCCTCAAAACTGATAATGCGCCTAATCGTGCGAGCAAAACATCGATAGGCAGGTGCTGGGACCAGAAATGCTAATAGGTCTGAGAGGTATTAAGCTCCCGACGGATAACCTTCCACTCAGGAAGAAATTGATCCATCACCTGAGTAAACCTTGGCCCATGGCCGTGCTCGATGAGGTGGGCTAACTCGTGAACGACAACATATTCAATACAACGGCTTGGCTTTTTTGCAAGCTCCAAAGATAGCCATATCCTGGCGTCCGAGACATTGCAGCTGCCCCATCTTGTTTTCATTTTTTTGATTCGCCATTGGCTGGCTTTGACTCCCATCACAGGCTCCCATTTTTCAAAATATGGTTGAGCAATGGCTTTGATTTGAGCTCGATACCACTCATCCAATAGTTTGCCCCGCTGGATATCGGTGTAGCCGGGGGGCACTTTCATCTCTATTACATCAGGCTCGCACACGCGTACAGACGGACGACCGGAAGTATTAAAGACATTCAGCCTCAGCAGCGAACCACAGTAAAAATGGCGCTCACCTGACATGAATCGGGGATGCTCAATTCCTGAACTTGCCCGGGCCTGCTGAGTCCTGATCCATTCCAAACGTTTCTCGACTATGTCAGTAATTGTTGAAATTGGTAAACCAACTGGGACAGAAATACGAACTGCTCCGTTGGGCGGATATACCCTCAGGTGAACATTCTTGATCTTTTTTCGATACAGTTCTACGCTGATATCGCCTACCTTGAGAACCGAAACCGTCCTTGAATTCTCATTGCCGATATTGGAGGACGGTTTTGACTTTTGGGTTCCTCGGAATAGGTTTCTTGAACTGCGCAACATAAGTTCCATTGATGCTACGAAACGCAGCCGCCGCTTGAAACACCTTTAGTAGAGTGCTCATTGGCTAAGATTTTTTGATCAACCGCCGGGCTTGCAAGGGCAAATCCGATATTTGGATTGGTGGTGGATCGTGAAAATACCACCCCTATGACTTGTCCCTTCATATTGAGCAATGGTCCACCGGAGTTGCCGGGACGAACAATAGCTTCAATCTCGTATACCAGTCTGGTAGTCAGCCCTTGGCCGTAAATATCTCTTCCAGTTGCGTTGAAGGTAGCCATGACCCCGGCCGGTCCATAAGTCAGCGGACCGCCACCTGGATACCCAAGCACTACAGCTTCTGTGTCCCTGTATACCGTCTGAGTGGATACAGTCAATGGAGGCTCAGTCAAACCCTGAGTTTTCAGCAGTGCAAGGTCAAGTCTGGGATTGAAATAGATTACCGTTGCGTGGTGCTGACCACGGCTGTCGATAATGTATGGATTAGCTATCCCAGCCACTACGTGGGCATTTGTCACCACAATATTGGGTGCAACAACAAATCCAGAACCTTCCTGAATTTGGCCACAGCCAACCCCTTCAATCTTTAGCGTTGAGACTTCGGCGGTCTTAACCACCTGATTCACTTGAGCGGTGTCTGGTAGCCCTACTGGCCCGGCCAGCTGAGGTGGCAATGACGCAAACACAGAGGGAAAACCTTGTGAGTTAACAAATGCTTGTACTCTGGAAAATACTGAAGGGGCCGCCGGCAAAACGTTATCCAAAGCCCGTACGATCCTCGAACTTGCCACTTGAGAGGATAACCAGGTAAATGGGGAATTGACAGCTATACCGGCCAAAATCCACACTCCCAGCAGCGTAGCCACCACTGCAATTGCGGCACCCAGTGCAGAGTCCACCGCTGCCAACTTGACTTTCCTAATGGTGCGCCATGCCTTTACGCCTATTCGCCGACCAGCTCCGGCAAGAAGTGTTGCCGTACCGAACAAAATGACCAGCGAGACAATGGTACGCCACAGTGGAGTATGGATTGGCCCAACTATAACCGGCGCGACAATTGCACCAAGAAATAGCCCAATCCAGAATCCTGCATAGGAGCCTAGCTGGACCGATGCTCCCAATTGAATCCCACGAATTGCAGAGATTGCAACGGCGATCAAAAGAATAACATCTAGAATGTCAAAACCTATTGCGGCGGTTAAATGAAATGGCACTAATGCATCTCTTCATAGTATTTTCGGACAAAGGGAAACCTAGAGCAAAGCATAGATCGATTACCACCCACACTAACCCGATAAATTCTAACTTTTAACTACGTTGTGCTAGGTAAATCGACCTAGATTTGCTGGAATTATCCAAAGATAATTCCACGGATCACCTAAAAATAGATGACCGTCCTAAGCCCATCCCCTAGCACGTTTTCTACTTAGCAGTGAGTCTCTTTAAATCCTCTAAGACTTGCTGAGCATGACTTTGAGGATCAGATACCTCATATGAAACTTGTATTATTCCATCAGGATCTATCAGGTAGCTAATACGCTTTGGCAAACTTTCATACTGATCACCCGGTTCGCGCATCACTTGATAAAGCGGTCCAACTTTCTTTTCTGAATCACTTAGCAGCTGATACTTGAACCCCTGCTCCTGGGCAAATTTTCTATTCTCCTCAACCGAATCGAAAGATGCACCCAGAATTACCGTCCCTAGCTCCTGTAAATCTTGGGATCTGTCACGCAGACCCTGACCTTCGATGGTTCAGCCAGGAGTCCCAGCTTTGGGATACCACCAAAGCAGAACCCACTTGCCTTTAAATGACGATAGCGACACCAAATTGCCAGATTGATCCGGCAAGGTGAAGTCTGGAGCCGCTGTAGTTGACTCTAGCATGTTCGATACCTTTCACCTAGTTTTACTATGCAAGCTTATCTGATTATTTGCCTTACTTCAGAAATACTCCTATCTAATACCAGATACCCGCATCAGACGAAATGCCCCGGTTGGCGACTATCTTCTATTCCGGAGGTTTTATAAAGTGCTTGCGTCTGCAATAAATGGAATCCGTCTCAGCATTCACGTTTTAGCCGCAACGGTATGGGTTGGCGGCCAGATTACACTTGGGGGTCTGGTACCAAGCATCAGGAAGGTATCGCCGGAGGCGATATCTGCTGTAACCAAGGCTTTTGGACGGCTTTCGTGGCCCGCTTTTTGGATACTGGTTTTGACTGGATTCTGGAATATCGGTGCAGTCAATATCAATTCCCAGTCAACAGCATGGCAGATAGTTCTATATGTAAAGATATTTATCGTGATTGTCTCCGGTGGATCAGCGTATCTGCATACAAAGTCAAAGACAACCAGGTCCCTGGCGATTTGGGGCGCAATTTCCGGCCTTTCAGCGGTTTCAGCACTTGTTATGGGCGTTTTCCTCGCCAACTAATCTCCGAATGTTTTTACAGCAGAGATCTGCTCACTTATAGATAAAATTAATATCTGTCATCGCTCGAGCCAATGTCGTCTCGGACGAAGCCAGAGAAGTAAAACTATTCGATCGAGATGACGGGTTTAAAATACATGAGCAAAAATCCCAAAAATTTTGGACTATATAACTCTGAGTTCGAACATGATGCCTGTGGTGTTGCATTTGTAGCCAACATGAAAGGTGATAAGTCCCACGACATTGTAGAAAAGGGACTTACCGCACTTCTAAACCTTGAGCACAGGGGTGCTTCAGGGGCTGAAGTCAATACCGGTGACGGCGCCGGGATTCTGATTCAGATACCCGACAAATTCTTCCGTGAAAATGCAGACTTTGAACTTCCGGCACCTGGTTTCTACGCAGTTGGAAATATGTTTATCCAAAAGGGATCCGAGCAGGCCGTACAAGAGGTAATTGCCAAAACTGCTGCCGAAGAAGGCGTAAAGATACTTGGCTACAGGGTGGTTCCGACCGATAACTCAACTTTAGGAATAACAGCTCTTTCGGTAGAACCTTCAGTCATCCAGCTCTTTATCGCTGGCGAAGCCAACCAAAGCGGGATAGAACTGGAACGGCTTGTCTATGTATTCAGGAAAAGGGTTGAGAACTCAACTGATGCAGTGTATTTCTCATCA
>JAKBSX010000393.1 GCA_021844725.1 Actinomycetes bacterium
TCAAGGCGATGCGATGATTGTTTTTGGTCTGATCATTCTGTTGGCGACTCCGATATTGAGGGTGTTGGTATCTGCTGTCATTTTTGCCTTTGAAAAGGACAGGTACTTTGTGCCAATAACAGTGTTTGTCTTCCTGGTTCTAGTGACGTCTTTCTTATTGGGCAAGGCTGGCGGTTGAATAGCCGTCTCTGGCAGAGGAATGGTGGCGAAGACGAGAGTCTCGGCGTCGGTCCGTTCAAATTAGGAGCTTATCTGGCCGGAACTGGTCCGCTCACCATTAGCCATGCTGTATAGCGAGGAACTAAGGCGTTAACTCGGAACACGTTTGATCGGTTTGCGCGACAAATCCATTTCGCAAAGGTCGCCTCGAAAAGATGGCATATTTGACCCAAGCCAAAGAGCTTGGGGAGCAAGGAGACCGTTCCCCGGCCAAAGCTAAAGTCTGGGGAAAGGAACTCTGCCAAAGCTAAATAGGTCAGGGTTAGGTATTGGGCACGCAGCCGTCCAGAGATCGAGGCCTCAGCTCGAATCGAGGGAACCTGCATTGCTCAGACAAATGGCACGTCAGTTCCACCAGAAAAGGCCTGAATTCGTAAGGGAAGCTATCGGAGATAGAGCTCCCTACTGAGGTGAGAAGGTCGTTGAGTGGGTGGAAGGACTCATTCTAGATGATTGCTTCCGCCTGTTTGCCTGGTGGCTCTCAAGCGTGGCGCAATATCGGTTAGAAACTAGCATGGAGTCCGATTCTTGGCGCGAATGTCATAACTTCGTGTTATCGTCAGAGTATGGTTTCCGAGCCAAACAGTGACAAGAGACATCTGGATCGTATGAGTTCGATCGAATGGAGCAGGAGACTTCTAGACGATCCTGATGGTTGGTTCATTATCGACACTGAAACCACCGGGCTGAATCCTCGCTACTCCAGGGTTGTGGAGATCAGCCTTTTGAATGGTCGCGGAGAGCTTGTACTCGATACGCTGATAAACCCTGGCGTCCCTATTCCAGACGAGGTAGCAGCAATACATGGAATCTCGGATGAATTGGTGAGTGGAGCTCCGTCCATTGTGGATGCATGGCCAGAATTGGAACTGGTAACACGGGATATGCTGCTGCTTGCCTACAACAGTTCGTTCGATCGGAGTATGCTTTTTTACGAAGCAGTCAGGAACGACCTCCCTAAACTCAAAAGCGCGTGGGACTGTGTGATGGTCAAGTATTCGGCTTACGTTGGCGCATGGAACTCCAGGTTCGGAAATTATCAGTTTCAGAAGCTTCCCTCGGCCGGTCACAGATCTCAGCTAGATTGCAAGGTGACTCTTGACTTGGTTCGCCTGATGGGCGAGTCGGGGTCCTAGCCGGTCTTCAAAAGGTCGCTCACGTCCGCCACTTATTTTCTGATAGCAACATGAGTGAATAGATCTTCAAGTTGCCCTGAACTTTCAGAGCGCGAATAAGGTGAATCTTGACATAAAAAGCACGATTCAAATTATTGACTATTTTCCTGAACTGGTGGACTTTGATCCAGCGATGAATGATCTTGGAGGTGAGTCCGACGTCTGAAATGTACGACGTCCTGATAATTGGCGGAGGTCCTGGCGGCTATGCAGCTGCATTGTATGGCGCCTCTGCGGGACTGTCTGTTGCAGTTGTCGAAAAGGACAAGGTGGGTGGAACCTGTCTTCACAGGGGATGCGTGCCTGCGAAGGAGTTTCTCGAGACGGCTGCAGCATTCAGGGCGGTAAGCGGAGCATCGGAGTTTGGAATTTCCGCGTCCGAGCCCAAGATCGATTTCTCGATCTCACAGGCTCGCAAGCAGAAGGTTGTGGACCAGCTTTGGAAGGGTCTTTCCGGTCTCATGAAGGGTCGAAAGATCGAGACTATTGAAGGGGTCGGCAAGTATCTGGGAAATGGGCGGGTTGCCGTCTCCGACGGCCGCGTGCTCGAGGGACAGAACGTAATATTGGCTTCTGGTTCGGTGCCACGTTCGATCCCGGGGTTCGAGGTAGACGGGAAGATCGTGATGACCTCGGATGAGGTTCTTTTGCTCGACGCACTACCCTCCAGCGTTGCCGTCATTGGCGGTGGTGCAATAGGCTGTGAGTTCGCATCGATGATGGCGGATCTCGGAGCCAAAGTGACCATATTGGAAGCCCTTCCGCAGATACTGACAGGCGTTGACAGGGACGTGGCAGAAGTGGTGTCGAAATCCTTCAGAAAAAGAGGAATAAACATACACGCTGGAGTATCAGTATCTGGCCACACCCCCAATGAATCTGGGACCGGCACCTCTGTCCACTTTGGCGAGCAGCAATCAATCTCAGTTGAGGCTGTGATAGTGTCGGTTGGACGCCGTCCGAACTCGGACGGCCTTTTGGGATCCGACGCGTCGGTCGAAGTTGACCAGCGTGGATTTGTAACCGTTGACCAGTTCATGAGAACTTCGGAACAAGGTGTTTATGCGATTGGCGATTTGGTCGCAACTGCTCAACTGGCACATGTTGGATTTGCCGAGGCAATAGTTGCAATCAAGCACATTCTCGGTGAGCGGGTAATTCCGGTGGATTATTCGAAAGTCCCGTGGTGCATCTACTGCCACCCTGAAGTTGCCTTTGCCGGACTGACCGAGGATGCCGCCAGGGCAGCTGGAATAGATATTATTGTGAAGAAGGATCCGTTTGGCGGCAACTCGAGGGCGAGGATCATTGGTGAGACCGATGGGCTTGTCAAGGTAGTGGCAGAGAGGTTGGCCGACGGCTCAGCTGGCCGAATACTGGGCGTACACATGGCGGGCCCATGGGTTACAGAACAGTTAGGTCAGGGATACCTTGCAGTCAATTGGGAAGCGACACCAGATGAGATTTCCCAATTCATTCAACCGCATCCAACACTCTCCGAGGCTTTCGGTGAGACAGTTATGGCTTTGACAGGAAGGGGACTTCACGTTGGCTGAAATTACTATGCCACAGCTAGGGGAGACCGTCACCGAAGGAACGGTGACAAAGTGGTTGAAAAAGGTTGGTGACACGGTTGCGCAAGACGAGATAATCTTCGAGGTTTCTACCGATAAGGTCGATTCAGAAGTGCCATCGTCAGCATCCGGAGTGTTGACACAGATTCTTGTAGAAGAGGGTGAAACTGTTGATGTGGGCACTGTGCTTGCTGTGGTCTCTGCTGAAGGTGAGGCTCCGGCACCGGCGCCAGCAGCTGCGTCGACGCCAGCCCCAGCTCCGACTCCAGAACCAGCAGAGGCTGCACGGGTGGTAACAGCGCCAGCCCCAGCTCCGACACCGGCGCCAGTAGCTGCGTCGACGCCAGCCCCAGCTCCGACCCTAGAACCGGCAGAGGCTGCGCGGGTGGCCCCGGCACCGGCGTCCGCGGCTGCGGCGACGCCGGCACCTTCTACCGAAGCGGAACCGGGCGAGGGTGCGCTACTTCTTTCTCCTGTAGTCAGAAAGCTAATCTATGACAACGGTGTCAACCCAGCCGACATTGCTGGGACAGGGGCCGGAGGTCGTATAACAAGGTCTGATGTACTGTCATATCTCGATAAAAGGGCATCGGGTGTTCAGGTTTCAGCAGCGGCGGCTGAAGCTCCCCCTTCACCAATGGCTCCGACATTTACATCGCCAACTCCGCAAGCAAGAGCGGCGTCGGAGGCACCTGTCTCGTCTGTTTCGAAGCTCGTCCAGCCACCGGCAGCCAGGAGCGTGGCGGTCGAGGCCTCTGTCGCCGGCGCAAGAGACGAGGTAATTCCATTTACAAACATCCGTCGTCGCACCGCCGAACACATGGTTCGGTCAAAGGCGACATCGCCTCACGCTTTGGTGTCAATAGAAATTGATTTCGAAGCGGTGGAGCGCGTCAGGCGAGCTGTCAGGGAGCAGTTCAGAAACGAGGAGGGTTTTTCGCTCACCTACCTCCCATTCATTGCTAGAGCGACAGTCGAAGCCATGAGGACCTTTCCTCATCTGAACGCGTCGGTGGGCGAAGACTCTCTTATAGTGCACAAGGATCTCAACCTTTCGATCGCTGTCGATCTGGACCAGGAAGGGCTGATCGCACCGGTTATACACGGAGCCGATACAAAGAGGCTTCGGGGACTTGCCCGTGATATCAGGGATCTTGCCGACCGTGCTCGTTCAAAGAGATTGACGGCTGACGATATTGTCGGTGGTACGTTCACCATTACAAATCCTGGACCCTTTGGGACCTTCATGACCGTCTCTATCATCAACCAGCCTCAAATATTGGCCGATTGTCACTATGTCGCAG
>JAKBSX010000394.1 GCA_021844725.1 Actinomycetes bacterium
ATCGCTGGCGCTGCGTTCGGAGTGGATTTTACAACGAGGGGATGTCGAAGAAATAAGAACTGACACGGTTGAAATTCCGTTTGGCAAGAAGTCTCAAGATATGGGGTCGGCAACTTTGACCCATAAGGTTCTCCGAGGCAAGAGCGGCCAACGTCCAACTCAGCTTGAATATGCGCGTAAGGGTGAAATTACCCCGGAGATGGAATTTGTAGCGCTGCGTGAAGGTGTGGAACCCTCCTTCGTATTACAGGAGATAAAAGAAGGCAGAGCCATCCTTCCAGCTAACATCAACCACCCCGAAAGCGAGCCGATGATCATTGGACGTAACTTTTTAGTAAAAGTCAACGCCAATATCGGTAATTCGGTTGTCTTCTCCGGTGTCGACGAGGAAGTCACCAAGCTTCGTCAGGCGGTGAAATATGGCGCAGATACCATTATGGATTTATCCACAGGAAAAGATATAGCCGTCATCCGCGAGGCCTTAATTAGGAATTCTCCTGTGCCGATGGGGACAGTTCCAATCTATGAGGCACTAGAAAAAGTGGGTGGTGCTGCCGAAGATCTTACCTGGGAAGCATTTGCGGAAACGATGATTTCGCAGGCCGAGCAGGGCGTTGATTACATGACTATTCATGCTGGTCTCCTGCTTGGTTATATTCCGCTCACTATTCCACGAGTTACTGGAATTGTAAGCAGGGGAGGCTCCATTTTGGCAACCTGGTGTCTGGCACATCACAAGGAGAACTTCCTTTACGAGCACTTTGACGAGGTCTGCGAAATTCTGGCAACCTACGATATATCCATTTCACTGGGAGATGGACTGCGGCCAGGGTCAATTGCCGATGCCAATGATGAGGCCCAGTTTTCCGAGCTTCGCACTCTAGGCGAGCTAACCCGCAGGGCAAAGGCAATGGGAGTCCAGGTTATGGTCGAGGGTCCGGGCCACGTACCCTTGCACAAAATCAAAGAAAATGTTGACTTGCAGCAAGTGGTATGCGACGAGGCTCCTTTCTACACGCTGGGGCCACTTACCACTGACATTGCTCCAGGCTATGATCACATCACTTCTGCGATTGGAGCCGCATTGATAGCCAGTCACGGTACTGCGATGCTTTGCTATGTGACGCCGAAAGAGCACTTGGGTCTGCCTGATCTTGAAGATGTAAAACAGGGAATGATTGCTTACAAGATTGCTGCCCATGCCGGTGATCTCGCCAAGGGCCACCCAACTGCATCTTTATGGGACGACGCATTATCGCGGGCCAGATTTGATTTCCGTTGGGAGGATCAGTTCAATCTTGCGCTTGACCCTGAAACGGCCAGAAGCTTCCACGATGATACTCTTCCCGCCCCAGCCTCCAAGAAGGCACACTTCTGCTCAATGTGTGGACCAAAGTTCTGTTCTATGGCGTTGTCACAAAAGCTGAAGCAATCTTGGGATGATGAAGTCGTCGAAGCAATGGAGGAAAAGTCCAAGGAATTTGAGCAGATGGGTGGCTCAATCTACGTGGAAATATCCGGACGGAAGTAGCAGCGTCAGGGATGAGGTTGGTTCCGCCAGTCTCATCCCTGACCAAATTCAGATAATGACCATTTCTGGCTCGGACGTGATATTTAACCTGTTCAAACGGAAGTCCCAGTTGATTCCAGTTTGGCCTTAACTTCAAATCGCTCTAAGCTTTGGTTTTCTACGGCCGTAACAGCAATCACTCCGCCCGCATCACACAAATCATCGAGTCCCAATTTAACGATGGCCAGGTCTGCTGGACTTGCTTCGATTTCCAGGTGCTCCACGCGAGTCTTCATGGACAGTTTTGATTCCGATTTAGCTTTTCTAACCGCAGTCAATATTTCAGCTACTAGCTCGAGAACCCTTTTATCTCCAAGATGTTCACTGACTTCGTTGATGCCGAATAGTTGATCCGCGTTTTGCAGTATTTCATTGCTCATCATTTCTGAACTGGGCCATGTCTGAAGGTGCAGCGAGTCATCATTGAACCATGACCAGACTTCCTCGGAGACGAATGGCATAAACGGTGCGAACAGTCTCAGAAGCACGCGTGTTGCTGATAACAACGATATACGCGCTGACATGGTCGCTGAAAGGTCGAAAGAACCTTTGAACGGGCCGAATTCCCTGACTTCTCCATAAGCCCGAAGTTTTACCAGTTCCAGGTAATCATCGCAGAAGCTCCAGAAGAACTTTTCGGTGACCTCAAGTGCCTTTGTATGGTCATAAGTTTCCAAGGCCTTGGTGGCCTCGTCCACCACGTCAGATAGGTGCGCCAGCATCGACGCGTCGAGAGGATGCAGACTAGCTGAACCGGTAAAACCTGAGTTTTCGGGAGTAGGAAGGTTCGCAATAGAGAGGGCAAATTTAGAGGCATTTAAGAGCTTTATGGCCATCCTTCTGCCAATCTTTATTTGTCCTTCGTCGGCAGCTGTATCAACCCCGGGGCGTCCGCTTGCTGCCCAGTATCGCAGCGCATCGGCTCCGTGAGCTTTAAGCAGTGGCATTGGAGTTACTACATTGCCTTTTGATTTTGACATTTTCTTTCGATCAGGATCTAGTACGAAACCAGAGATGACCGTATTTTTCCAAGGCAGGACTCCGTGCTCAAGATGTGATCTAAGGACTGTGTAAAAAAGCCAGGTCCGTATGATGTCCTGACCCTGGGGACGTAAGTCCATTGGGAACAGCGTGTTGAATCTTTCCTCACCGTCAAGCCAAAATGTGGCGATTTGAGGGGTAAGCGACGACGTTGCCCATGTGTCCATGACGTCAGGATCCCCGATAAATCCTCCCGGGATTCCCCTTTGCTCTTCTGAATAACCTAATGGGACATCTTGAGAAGGGTCAACTGGAAGCCGGTCGATCGATGGAACTATTGGATCCGAATAAATTGGCTCGCCTGATTCATCTAATCGATACCAAGCCGGAATGGGGATTCCGAAGAATCGCTGTCGGGAGATATTCCAGTCTGTGTTGAGTCCATCAACCCAGGTTTCGTACCGGATCCGCATATGCGAAGGCACCCAGTTGAGTTGTTTTCCCAGCTCTATGAGCCGGTCCTTATGGGCTAGCGTCTTTATGAACCATTGTCTCGAAGCTACTACTTCAAGAGGTTTGTCACCTTTTTCATAAAATTTGACAGGGTGTGTGATTTTTCGGGGAGTTTCAACCAGATGTCCCTGCTTGTCTAAAAGTTCTACGATGATTTCCCTGGCAGTCCGTGTTGTTTTCCCCTGTAGCTGGATGTAATTGGCGATGGCAAGCTCCACATTGCGCGATTCCCAACCTGGTGATCCCCAGGAGATGTCCTGCAGCCTTCCGTTTCTGCCAAGAATGAGACGCAGGTCAAGACCTAGTTCTTTCCACCAGGTTACGTCGGTAAGATCACCAAAGGTACACACCATGGCTATACCTGAACCTTTTTCAGGATCAGCGAGATGGTGCGCGACGATCGGCACCTTGACTCCAAACAGTGGCGAATATGCATAAGTGCCGAACAAGGGCTTGAAGCGCTCGTCTTCCGGGTTAGCTACAAGAGCGACAACTGCAGGTATAAGTTCGGGCCTGGTGGTTTCGATCACCAATTCTTTGTCATCGGTGTCTCGGTAAAAACGAATCTTATGAAACGCTCCCTCTATTTCCCGGTCCTCGAGTTCTGCTTGCGAAACTGCAGTTGCAAAATCGACGTCCCACAACGTAGGTGCTTCAGCGCTATAGACCTCGCCTTTTTCGATTAGTTTCAGGAATGCCGCTTGGGATATTTTCTGAGCATGCGGTCCTACTGTCGTATATGTAAGGTCCCAATCCACTGACAATCCAAGATGACGCCACAGATCTTCAAATGCCTTTTCGTCTTCGGCAGTAAGCCTCTGGCAGAGTTCTATAAAATTCTTTCTCGAAATGGGTATTTGATTTTTACCAGGACTTTGGGGAACCTCAAAATTGGGATCATACTGCAGTGTGGGGTCGCATCTAACGCCAAAGTAGTTCTGTACTCGGCGTTCTGTTGGCACTCCGTTATCATCCCAACCGATCGGATAAAATACGTTAAAGCCCCTCATTCTCTTGTAGCGGGCAATAACATCAGTATGAGTGTATGAAAATACATGTCCGATATGAAGGGAACCACTTACAGTGGGCGGAGGGGTATCAATTGAGTATATTTGGTCTCTTTGAGCACCAAACCTGTACTTGTAAGTACCGTCGCTCTGCCATTTTTTTAGCCAATTTTCCTCTAAACCATCAAGAGATGGCTTT
>JAKBSX010000395.1 GCA_021844725.1 Actinomycetes bacterium
GCACAAATTCGGCAGGAGACCGGCTCGCGCGAATAGCCTCGAAATGGGCTTTTCCGCAGGCGATCTTTCCTGATTCCGGACTTCTCAGATCGTTTGCTTTGATGACGTAATGGGGAGTGCTCAGAGGATAGAAATCCCAACCGAACCAACCAAAAAGAAGAGGCTTGTCGATGAACTATTCGAACCGAATTCTCAGATGCGGTGGTCTTGGAAAGAGATGTGCTTCTTCAAAATTACGAATTATGAAAAATACTGTGACCGATTCAGGTATTTCGCAGCAACATACGACAGCTTTTATCGAGACCATCGTAAATATCCGCTTGAACCTGAACAACAAATCCACGTATTTGACTTCGCTGATCTAGGCTTCTGCGTGGTTGCAATGAATAGCTGTTTCAATAACGATCCGCTCAGGCGTTCAGGTGCATTCCATCCTGAAACCCTAACAGAGGCGTGCCGGGTATTACGCCATCCCAATCGTGCTGGCTGGTTAGCTGCTGTGGCTTGGCATCACAATTTAGTCGGAGGACCGAACCAAGACGACCATTTGGACTCCTCATTCCTTCAGTTGTTCATAGATGCAGGGGCGTCACTCGGTTTTCACGGACACCAACATTTCCCTGAGTGCTTTGACGAACGCTATCGACTTGGTCAAACTCCACGGAAAATAACTATTGTCAGCGCAAGCACACTTTGCGCAGCGCCACGTAACCTCAGTCCCGGAATCCCTCGCAGTTACAACATTGTTGAGGTAGATACAGGTAGTTGGGTTGGTCGTGTGCATCAGAGGCAGATGGTAAATTTTATAATGCCCTTACCGGTTTGGGGGCCAGGACATTTCATTAGTACGAACAGTTCATTCTTGGATTTCGATATGTGCAAGCCCCTCATAACCAGATCGTCACATCTTGATATTCAACTGGTACTAGATCGAGCAGATAAACTTCTTGGGTCTCATAAATGGCGGGAGGCACTAGAGGTTCTTGGTGGGATAAAGGAAGCTCCGCTCACACGATCGATGCTAGTAAAGGCACTTGAAGAGTTGGGGGACGACCGCCTTACAATCAAGACACTATGGCCACCTATGAACAACACAGAAATAGTGATACTTGGAGGTGCCGTTCTCAATAGAGGAACTCAGAAAGAAGCTGAGGAGTTTGTTCGTTTGGGGCTCGTATTTGACAACATGGATGCAAGTGTTCGCGAAGTTTCACGTCGAATTACTGAAAGGCGCCTTAGATGAATAATGGAATCGTATTCCAAGTAGAAACTACAAGGATCCTTCAAATTCTTGCGAAAGAGATTTATGACTCACCCCTCGCTCTTCTTCGTGAAAACCTGCAGAACGCATACGATGCGGTTCGTATGCGGTTCGCAAGCACCGGGACACTAGCTGCCGGTGGTCGAATTGATATTTGTGTGGGCAATGGCGAAGTATCAATCACGGATAATGGAATCGGCATGAACGAGGAGGTGCTCCGCGAGAATTTTTGGAAAGCAGGGTCTAGTGGTAAACGCTCAGACTGTGCACGTCGAGCTGGCGTGGTTGGTTCATTCGGCATTGGGGCAATGGCGAATTTTGGAGTTTGTACTCGGCTGACAGTCGAGACACGCAACGAGGGGAGTGAGGAAGTTTTGCGGAGCATGGCTGACCGAGATTCGCTCAAGATTGCCGAAGAATGCATAAGTTTAGATCGCATTGTCCTGGATCGGGATGTCGGAACCACAGTGACAGCTATTTTAGATAACGAACATCCGATCAGCCCGTCGCAGGCACTACAGTATCTGCAACCTTATGTTGGATTGCTCCAAGTTCCCGTTTATTTCAACGGTAATCTGATTAGCGGAAACACAATCGACTCACGACTTCCGATTGCCAGCCGTACGTTTGTTAAACTCGGGGTGCAGGTTCTAAAGGATAATCTGTGTGCAGGATCGTTCGATGTGCGGGTTGATCAAAATGGGCAGATTCTAGTTTACGTTAGCGATGTCACTCTTGGGGGCACTACCATTGAAGGCAGCATGGCTCTTTTACAAGCTGGTGGACAGCTCATGGGATTGAGATCATATTTCGGACTGGCACCGATTCCGGCGATCGGAAACTATCAATTCGGCGGGTTTGCAAATCTGTCTTTTTTGCAGCCAACCGCTGGACGCGAGGCGTTGAGCCGCGAGAGTATCGACCAAGTCACTCACCTAGTCAGCCTTGCTGAACAAGCAGCCTCAATCCTGTTAGCAACAACGACTGGGGCAGATAAGAATAACGCTTTCTTGCAATGGTTAACGTCCCATGGTCGGTATGATTTAGCTGGTATGGTGTCAATTCATGTTCTTCCCAAAAATGAAGATATCCCACTTGGTGAGATCAATTCGTACATTGGAACTCGGATTACACAATACTACACTGGTAACGATCGACATATTTTATCAACGTTTGCAAACGAAGGCGCATATCTGCTCCAAGTTGCACAGAGCAATCCTCGTCGACAAGTCCAACTTCATTACGTAACTAAAATCCTAAATATACCTTTGGTGCCAGATTCGGCGCAGATAACACGTATATACAAAGGGATAGATTTAACTATGCGAGAAGTTTCCGTCTTGATACGAGTCGCATCAATTTTGCGCGATGACTATTTGATTTCAGATGTTGAAATCGTGCTCGCCGATATTTCGCACGGAGTTACTGTGCTGCCAGAGAAGCTTGGTGAGCAACTCAAGATTTATATCGCAAGATCAAGTCCTCTTCTGCCTCCGCTCTTTGAATTTTACGATAAGGCGTACGAACTTTTTGCGCAGTTCATGAAAGATTTCGTCAGAGTTCATATTTACCCGAGGATTCAGCAGTTCGTTCCATCTTCAACTCGGGACGGGGTCGACGCCTTGCGGAAGATGCTGCAACGCAACCGTGAGTTGTACAGCTATGAAGAGACAGATCTGGGCGATCTTGAAGGAGTGCTTGGAGAATATCTTTCAGGATCTGTAAGCTTTGTTCAAGTTTTGCAAGGAGCCCGTGCTAAAGCAAAGCCTCAGACTCAAAGTGTCTCTCGCGATCAAGTGGGTTCAGTTGAAAATGAGCTGCCTGGCATAGCAGAGTCGCCTGTAACCCAGACAGCTGAAGAGGGATTTGAATTCGGCCCTAGCCCACCAATTATCAGAGATTCAATCTCGTCAGATATGAAGATTCTAACGACAAATGAAAAATACCCATTACTTAATAATTTCACGATGTTATTGGGGCTTTCAGATCGTCTTATGCGGACCGAAGCTGAATTCTTCCGTACCCCACACTCAACCCGAATCCTATGGGGTGGGCACCGGATCGTCTACATCTTTACAGAGGCAACAGCAAGACTTAGTCTTTACTATGATATTGAACTTCGAGAACCAATCGAGCATGGTAAAGCGGGTGGGGGTATGTTTCCAACCACAACCCTGATTACAAAAAAACGTATTTTTATTCCTATTCCCGATATGCTTGTGGAGGAGTTCAAGATTACTATTGGTCCCAAACGTTTTTTTGTTCGCTTCGATGTGCTGAGTAGCGATGTAATCTGAAGTCAGTCTATATGCTTCCGAGGTGTTCTATCGCATCGGGATCGGCAGTTCCGAGATAGTGTTGATCGGACCAGTGTTTTCCACATATTTTTTCAAATAGACATAGCAATTCCACCAACACCTTGTGGAGATGCTCACCAAGCTTTCATCTTGAATAAGCGCCCCTGATCATTTTCATCGTGCAATCTCAGCACGATTTCACTTTCATCAAACACAGGACTCTCTGCTTTCCCCCGCAATGGAAGGTCTGAGTCAATCAAGCTGATGACTGGCTGAAGTCCGAGTTCTGCATAGCGTCGGATGACCACCAACAGGTTTTCCTTCTTTCTATTGTCCAACGATTCAAACACTCCATCATGATAGGCGAAGCGTGGAAACTTATCGTCTATGTGCGCGCGTAGTACCGCCATATCAAATGCAATGCACAGCAGCTTGCGATAGGTGTACCCGAGATCGGCGCTTGTGGCATTGCCGGATTCGTCTAGGATTTCCGCTTTGAACTCCAAATGACCATCTTTGTTGGGCGATACACTCAATAGGGCCTTGCGATCAATCACCTCTTCAACGATTTCACTGAAAAATACCCGGATCGTCGAAAACAAACTCTCTTGATCTGAATTTTGTCTCTCTACATTAGCTTCGATCTGGGTCTGCAGGTGGCCGAGATCCTCGGTCAAACCCCTGATATTGGTT